>DMTJ01000278.1 GCA_003477185.1 Lentisphaeria bacterium | reverse complement strand
CCGCGACCATTGGAAATGAAAGTGCGGCCAAAGTCCGAGGCAGTAAAGGTGGTCACATTATTGGATACGCCGAGGGATTCCATCGTATCTTGGAAGGCGGTCAGCGCGCCACTGAGTCCGCCCAGCAATCCTGCGTGTGCCCCGAGCTGGTCGCCGTGAGTATCGAATCCGCCTGTGGCGCAGAAGAAGATCTGCCGCCGCATCCCCAATGCCTCGCGTTGCTCGATCACGCGGGCTGCGGAGCGCAACTGCTGGCCAAGACCGGAGTTTGGAAAATTCTCAAAGTCCGTGGCCCCTTCCATGGCCACATTGAACAGCTCTGAGGTCTCGATCGCGGTGTTATTCACATCGGAAAAGGTGCGTTCGAGCAGATTGTCGTGGGTACGGTCGAACATCCCCTTTACCGTTTCAAACTTGGTCTTGTCATCGGTACGCCAGCTCGTGCGTAGTCGAAAGTCAGATCGCCTGTCCCCTGAGACTGGCACGGGGAGAACCGATTTCCCTGTCTGAAAAAAGTTATTGCCAGACATGGACAGGTTCATGGAAATCGTGCTGTCGTTATGAACGGAATGCAGGAGATCGGCGATACGGCCACCCCAACCGGATGAATGGTAGTGCGCGGGGCTGTGACGGACACTTGTCTGCCACAGAACTTGCTGATCATTATGGGAGAACAGCTGTGGCGGCAGTGCCGAGGAACCATTGCGGAAGTCATCCAATGTCACGGGCGCAAGCAGGGTGCCGAGATTCGCCACCATGGCGGCATCACCACGATTCACCAGACCGGCCATGCCCGCCATCGCCGGATGCAGGCCATAAAGCCTGCCTGCCGCATCAGGTGAGTTCAAGAGTTGCAGCGCGTCGAGCGGCAAGGTCAGATTCTGACGCGCCGCGGCGTAGATGGCGTGCTGGCTGGCATCGGCGGGAATCAGCATGTTCGCGGAGTCGTTTCCTCCGAAAAGAAAGACACATACCAGCGCCTTGTAGTCTGTAGGATCGCTATTTGCCGCGGCAGCGTTGACCTGCCGCAAGTTAAAAAGGGTATGCGCGAGGCTGCTGGTACCAACGGCGGTACAAGCACCAAACCGGAGAAAATCGCGACGGGTAATTTGGTCCATACTCATCACTCTCTCCTACTTCTGGATGACATATTCGGGCGAACTGTAGATGAGCTGCAGAACAGCAATAACTTGGTCGTCAGTATCTTGTGAGATTGCGGCCAGCGTCTGGGCAATTTCGGCCTGCATCTCGGGGGACATATCGCCGTCCATCAGCAGGACGTTGAGGGAATCGACCAGTATGGCCGGGGCAGCGGCGAGGGCTTCGTACCCGGAATAGTCCAAATACACGCTCGGGTGCATCCAGTGCGTACCCAAGCCATAGGCAATTCCCTGATGAAAGTAGTTCGCGGTATCGATCGCGGTCAGATCGTTGATCATTTGGAACTCGGGCGCGAAGACCCGTTGCTCTCGGGCCTCGCCGACGGGGATGTAATCAGGTTCAAAGAAGTTAAATACGCTCTTGGCGTAGAACGGTGCTTGGCCCATGACATCGGCCAGTGACGTATCGAATGTGTATCGCCCAAAGGTGGGAGGATTCCACGTCGGTGCCGCACGAAAGGCCCGCACCAGTTGCGTCAGACGAACGATAGGCTCACGAACCTTACCAGCCGTGTCCTTGGCAGCCTGTTCAAGAGAACGTGCCTCTGGATCCAGCAGGATGGCTCGAACCACGGCGGAGAGATCGCCGCGCACGCCATGCCCATTGTCGTCAAACTGCTGCGCAACCCGATAGATATAGCCCGGAGAGGGATTGCTGGTCACCAGGCGCTGGATCATGCGCCGGGCGATGAACGGGCCAACATTCGGGTGTTGAAAGACGCTATCGATGACGCTCTGGCAATCCTGATAGGCCGTCTGCCCAGCCGGCACAACCTGCCCCCTCAGAAGCACTTTCTCGCTGGTATCGTGATACTCCTCAAACGCCATCATTGGCGCGAGTTCCTGCCGTGGATCAGAAGATGTCCAATAAAAGTTGGTCGAGCCGCTGAAGGTCCAGCCAGTCAGAGCCTTAGCAAAGTTTAGAATCTCGTCCTGACTATAAGTCTCGAGCGGCACCCCGCTCTCATCCACTTTCAGACTACCATCTGGATTGAGCGCGTTCAGGCCGATCGAAAACAGCTGCATAATTTCCCGGGCGTAGTTCTCATCGGGTAGTGTGCCGGTGACCGGATTGGCCTTGGCATTGCGCAGCATGGTGAGGTAGATGCCCATCATAGGATTGAGCGTCACCTCTTCGAGAATCTGCCGATAATTCCCGAAGGCATTGCGGACTAGGATGTCGTAGTAATTGGTCACACCACGCGTCCGGCGACTCAATGCCGACGAATGATCCGATATCACGACTATCTCGCTCAGGGCAAACGCCACACGCTGGCGCAGTTGATCCTGCGAGTCGATTGCAATCGTCCACCACGTAAAGGCGCGCTCTCGAGCATTATCGACGCCGATAAAACCTTGGTCGGTCAACTCGCGGGTCTTGTCCAGCACCGGCAAATGCAAAGTAGCCGGCATGGCGATCTGGCTGTTCAGCCAGCCCTCGAAGCCCAGTGTCTGTACCTCGGAAATCAGCGCTGGTGTCGCACCGAACGTCGCCTGATTAAGAAACCGGGCCAACTCCGCATCCGAGGCCGTTCCCGAAGGGCTATACTCCGGAACCGGCGGAACGGGAAAGTCTGCATCATCAGCATCTGGCGGAACGGAGGCGATCGGATCAGTGGCCGGTTCGACAGGCACAAACTCCGGCACATACAGCTCCGGCATTGTAATGCCTTCAGGGATATAGGGCGAGAGAAATGCCCCGGTCACGATTTCAAACGTATCGCGGTCGGGTCGAAGCCATTGTACGGTCACGTGGTCATCGCCCCAGCCTTCCTTGTGCAGCACCTCTACATAGTACCCGCTGTCCTTGAGCAGGTAGGCTGGCGCGGAATATTGGGACGGATATTTATCCCACTCGCCAATATCGGTGTTTCCCGGCACGTGCGCTGTGATCACATGGTATGCAACGGCTGTATCCGACATCTGTTGCCAAAAATCCACGCTGTCGCCAGCAGCATTTAACATGAAGTACGCATCGTCATCGCCTGCAATTCGGAAACGGTAGAGGCCGTCCTCAGGGACATGTAGATAGCCGCGCAGACGCTGCCCGTATTGATCCCCGCGATTCACCTCGGTTTCCAACGCCCCGATCAGATCGCGCGAAGTCGGCTCGTGTGGGTAGCTAGGATCGCCAAGCAACGAGTACAATCGGTAGTGCCCCACCTGCTCCCAGACCTCATGCAGAATAGCACCTGTTCCTTCGGCCAGTGCATCGCCTATGGACACGTTCACATTCGCGGTCCTGACATTTAAGCCATCATTTGCGCTGAGGCGCAGGACGTACGATCCCGGCTGTGGAAATCTCACAACAGTCTGCGGATCAGTCGAGTCTGCGAACTCCACCACTGCTGGCCCAGAGACCTGAGACCATTCAATCGCCAGAGCCAACGGGCCTGCATACAGGTCGATCACCCAGCCCTCAAGCTGGCGCACATGATCGGGCCAATGGGCGTCGATGTCGCGCCCCCCCACGACCAGCAACTCATTCTCGCGCGCTGGCGCATCATAAAATGGCGCGAGAAACGTCCCGTCGATCACGACCGGCTCTTCGTCTGCACCCTGGCGTTGCCAGGCCACGGCCAGATGCTCGCTGCTCCAGCCTTGTTTGTGCAGCACATCGAGATAGATCTTCTGACCGGCACTCAAACTGAGGACCTCGCTGTACTGGGAATCCCGCTGCGTCCAATTCTGATAGCTCACCCAGCCTTCGACGCTGGCCACCGGCTGGGCGCTGGCCGGTGTCCCGTCCAGCCCCAAGCTCAGGCTGCTATGGTCATCGCTGGCGATAAAGAACTGGTAGTCTCCGTCGGCTGGGACATGAAGATAACCCCGGTAGCGGGCCACGTAGTGCTCCGTAAACCTCAGAGGACCTTCCAGGGCGGGCATGAGTTCTGAGAACGTCGGTTCGAGCGGATAGCCCTCGGCGTTCGCCACGTCCGTCAGGCGCGCACCGTAGGCATCGAGCCAGACCTCACGCAGGATCGAGCCGGCGTTCGGCCCTAACGGCTCACGAACCAGCACGTCGATCTCGTCTGCGGCTGCATTCATGCCGTCTGTTGCGAACAGCATCAGGGTGTACGTGCCAGGCTCACTGAATGTCGCCGACGTAGCAGGATAGGCAGGATCCGAGAATGTCACGCTGCCCGGGCCGGCGGCCTTGCTCCACAGATAGGTCAAGCTCTCTGGTCCGTCCACCATGTCGTACACCGTCCCGAGAAAATCAAGCTGGTTGCGAGGCCAGTACGTGTCCTGATCTTCACCGGCGATCACCAGAATGTCTTCATTGCGCGTTTGAACAGCGGCGAAAGGCTCGAGAAAAGATGCCTGGATGACTTCGCGTTCAAAAAGCGCCGGCCCTTCCCATTGCACGGCAAAGTGATCGTGTCCGGCTGTTTCTCTGTGGAGGAGCTCGATGTAGTAGCGCTGCCCGGCCTGCAAGGTGACCGGCTCTGACTCCTGAGCGGCCGTGCGAATCTGCCGCACGCTGTTCCAATCATCCGTAAAGGCAACCACCGCAGTGTCAGCGGCAGAATCTGTGACGCTCAGTAACAGAGTCGCCTCACGATCGCCGGACACGTAAAAGGTGTACTCGCCGGTGGCCGGCGGATGCACGTAGCCTCGCACACGCGTGCCGTAGTGGTAGCCCCAATGACTCGGCCCCTCAAAGGTACTGAGGTGGTCACTGAACGTTGGCGAATCAGGATAGCGCTCGTCTTCTACCAAATCCTCAACCGAGCCACCACGTACGTCCAGCCATACCTCGCGCAGAATGCCACCGACAGCCTGATTCAGCGGCTCAAGCACGGTCACCATGACCGTGTCACGGTGACTGGCAGCATCACAGGTCACTGTCAGCTCCAGTTCATAAACACCGGGCGCCTGCAAGGTCAACGTGGTCTCGGGATCGCTTGCAGCCAGAAAACCGGCCCCCGCAGGGCCACTCAGCTGCCGCCACCGGACTGCTGGCTCTCCATCTTGGCCACGTCGAAACTGGATTCTGCCAGCCAGCGCCAACTCACTACGTGGGAAATAGATCTCGCGATCTGGTCCGGCGTCTGCGAAGACCTTAATTGCCTCGTCGACAGGCGCGGCGTCCTCTCTACTCCACGGAGAAAGCATACTACCGGGAACAATAGACAGTGCTGGCGACCATGGCGTGGACCAGGCAACGGCCACATGATCACCACCCCAGCCCTCTTTGTGCAGGACTTCGACATAATACCGCTCACCAGCCTCCAATTCCACCCAGATAGAAAGTTGCTCTTCGTACCGATCCCAATCTTCGGGAGACGTCGCCCCCGGGACCTGCGCGATCAATGTTGCCGTCGCGGGATCGTCGCCAGCCCCCAGCAGCAGTTGACACTCGTCATCCCCCGAAATCGCAAACCTATACTGCCCGCTCACGGGGGCATGCAGATAGCCACGAATCCGCGTCCCGTAGCCGTCGCTCCAATGAACCGGCGTCGCCAAGCGTGGAAGCAGATCACGAAAATATGGATTGTCCGGGTAATTCTCGTGATTCAGCAGTAGCTGTACCTCGTTGTACCAGACATCAGTCCACACCTCGCGTAGAATTGAACCGGTATTTGGTGCCAGTGCGCGGTGCAAACGAACGATGACCTCATCGCTATGCACCACCGCACCTTCGATGCTGGCATCCAGGCGGATTACGTATTCGCCCTCAGCCGGGAGCGTCAGTGCGGTAGTCTCTCCTGTTTGATCGGCGATCGCTGCCTGAGTCGGCCCATCAATCTGCGTCCACCGAAAGGTCACCAGTTCTGGCTCCACGCTCATGGCGAAGACCTGCGCGGTGAGCGTCGTCTCCTGCTGCGGGCAGTACACCTCCTGATCATCACCGGCATATGCCACAGCGACCGGCAATGCCGTGGCGCGCGGCGCGTCCAAATAGGGCATCAAAAACACGGAATCAATCACCTGGCGTTCGATGTCCGGCCCTTGCCAGCCGACCGTCAGATAGTCGTGTCCACCGCCGTCCTTGTGAATTGCCCGAATTAGGTAACTCCGACCGGCCTCAAGCTCGATCTCGGCGGAAGCCTGCGAGTCCCGATAGTCCCAATTCCGGTAGCTGGTCCAGATATTCAGGTGGGCGATCTGCGTCAGACCAGCAGCGTCTTCGCTGTCGCTGAGAAACAGCGCACTATGGTCGTCGCTAGCGATGAAGAAGCGGTAGGTGCCAGTTGTTGGCGGCACCAGCAGCGCAGTCAATTGCTGCCCGTAGTTATCGGCCCAAGGCTCTGGAGTCTCGAACGACTCAAGCGTGTCCACCACCATCGGCGCTTGGAGATACGCCTCGCTCGAAAGCAAGTTATCCACCCCGCCGCCGGAAACTCCCAGCCACACTTCACGAGTCACGCCCGTCACGCCCTCAATCAGACTCTGCCGGAGAGCAATTTCCACGTTGTCCACCGCCAGGTTGT
>DMTJ01000401.1 GCA_003477185.1 Lentisphaeria bacterium | reverse complement strand
CACTTTCAGGGCGAGCGCCCGATCCCACTTTCCTTTATCGGCTGCCCACGTGGGCTTGGCCCACTGTGTCATGTAGTAGATCTTGCCTCAGGTATTTATCAATCCATTACAGCCTAGGACCAATCCCTTCCTGACTTCTTGCTTTACATCCCACGCCGAGTGCGAGAAGTCCTCCGAAAGCTTCATATGGGCAAAGGACAATACTCGGCAAGCTAGGGAGGCAAGCGCCCAGCCGCTGTTTTTCTTCTCGTTTTCCGTACCTGCGGAAAGTGTGTCTGGTTACCGGCAGCGGATCGCGGCCGAAGGAATAAATTGAAAGCCGATTAGCGGCAAGAAGCCCAATAGGCGCGCTAGGCCCGTAACAAAGAAGTGGCACTAGAATTGAGAAGGTATGCTGCTACAGAACTTGAGATGGCCAGAACAGCAAGCCAGCTGGCTGTTCTTTAGGCTCAGAACTTCCGCGTAAGGATTGCCCATGCGAGCCCCCAGAAAAGAAGGAAACGCGCAAGAAGCAGGGGGCAGTGATCTGGGTGAAATCAAAATGCCACAAAGCCATATCGGCCGCCGGAAGGAAAAATAGCACAGCCACACCAAGGCGATTGATCAGTAGATAAGGGGCTCGTGAGAGCGGATCGCATTTCTCCGCCGGTGTGTCATTCATCATCCGGGGCTGGGGAGGCGGGCGTGGCGCAGCCAGAACTGGTCAATGGCTTCAAACAAGGAGATGAATCCGTCGAAATCCGTCGGCTTGGCGAGGTAGCCATTTGCGTGCAAGGCGTAGCTGCGGGCGATCTCGCGCTGGTTCTCCGAGCTTGACAGGATCAGCACCGGTATCGAGAGCCACTTCGGGTTCTGCTTCAGGGTACTTAGCAACTCATGGCCCTTCATTCCCGGAAGATTGAGGTCGAGAAGAATGAGCTGGGGGGGGGAGGCTGCGATCGCCACCAGGGCATCCGCAGCAGATTGGACCTGAATCAATTCGCAGTCGATGCCGACGATGTCGATGGCTTCCTTGGTCAGCGCGCGATCACTGGCGCTGTCCTCTACATGCAGAATGCGAGTCATCCGCCGATCGAGAACTTGGGGGCGCACTTCCAGACTGCGGGTTCGCCGCGTCGCTGCTGTGCGAGCCAGTTCAAGGAGGCGTCATAGAAGACTTCATGGCCACCGCGAAAGATGGTCAGCCGGACATTATTCGAGATGCCACGAAAGACCAAAGCGTTGCTCCCGTAGAGCGGGTCTGGATCTGGAGGAGGAGTGCCTTTGGGCGGCCGCATGGCGTTATAGAAATGCTCGATTTCTTCGTCGCTAAACCTGTCCGCATCGGCCGCAAGCTCGTTATAGGCGTGCAGAGAATGGCGGTAAGCGACCGGCCCAATTCTGCCATCGTTCAGCCCTGCGTTCAGGTCGATCGGGACGCCGACTGCGTTCTGGAGCCAGGTGATGGGGGAGCGCAGTTCGTACTCTTCGGCGACTTCTTCGCTCGCGCTGGGCTTGCCCCCGCAGGCGAGCTCGATATGGCCCGCGTATTTCCAGTTCTTCCGGCAGCCAATGCGCTCTTTCCACCACATCTTGAGATCTACCCAAGGTCCCCAGACGGAGACACCGGCCCAAACATCTGGAGCGCGTCCGGCCATGTAGAGCGCGACATGGCCAGCGGTCTTGCCACCGAGGAGGTAGATGCGATTGCGGTCGATTGGTACAAAAGTCGCGATCGAGGCAATGGCGCCGAGTATGTCATGCACGACGTGCTCTGAACAAAGGCCGTCCGGGTGGTTGCTGGCACCTCTAAAGTCCGGATACAGGAATGCCCAATTGGAGTCTATGCACCAGCGTGCTGCTTGGGCACCGGACGGATACTGGTAGTTCTGGGACCAGCCGTGAAAATCAATAAGAAGTGGGACGGGCGCCGTGCTGTCGGGGACATAGATGGTCGCCGCCTGGTCTGACTCGTCGGACGGACTTTGGTAGACGATTTCTTCAACTTCGTCCGGCCAGCCAAATTTGGGCTTCTTGTGCTTGCCCAAGTCATCAATGTCCTCAAGCAGCGTAGGCGCGGGTCCCCGTCCCATATGTCTCTGTCAATGCTTGTGGCGATAGAGGGTCTGGAATGCCTTGATCTCGGCTTCAAGGGCATCGACATGGGCCACGTCCGTGGTCTGCTTCGCCTTCATCGCCAGCACAATAATCTTGTGCAGATGAGCTAGTTTTTTGTCATAGTGAGGCTGCCCTTCCTTGATGCGTTGGGCGAGGAAGTAGTCCAGTACGGTCTGTTGGATTTTCTGGGCATGCGCGTCTTTGTTCGCAATCCAACGCGCGAGCTGGTTGTGATTTGGCGTCTTCTCTTTCGAGAGCGTTTCAATCTGAGTGATTGATTTGCGCAGCGTGGCGGCGTCTTCGAGCATTGCCGTGAACCGAGCGTCGTCGCCGTAGATCCCGCATGGAATCTGGCAGTGGGCACTACAGAAGCTGGCGAAGAGAAAAAGAGAGAGAACTGAGAGAGTCCGCATGAGGGATGATCCTTGATGGTTGGTTTGGGGGAAGAAGGACAATAGGCAATTCGACAGGGCTGTCAACCGGCCATTGCTGTTTGGATTGCGTTGCGCCAGACGGCAGTCTCGGCTGCGATATCATCGGCCTGGGTGACTGCGGTTACGACTGCGAGATGGCGGGCCCCAGCGGCTGCTAGGTCGCTGACATGGTGGAGCTTGATGCCGCCCATGACGGTCACGGGGTGGCTGAACTTTGCGTGCGCCTCGCGCACCAGATCCAGCCCCAACGGGACGACCGGGGTGTCCTTGGTCTGGGTGGCGAACACTGGGCCGAGGTTGGTATAGTCTGCGCCCAGACGCATGGCTTCGTGGATATCCGGTAGTGAGTGGCAGGACGAGCCTATGATCTGCTCGGGAGCCAGTTGCCGAGCCACCTCGATCGGGAGGTCGCCCTGGCCGAGATGTACGCCATCGGCATCGACCGCCAAGGCAATGTCCACGTAGTCGTTGATGATCAGGAGCATGCCCAGTTCAGCTGTCAGTTCCCGGAACGCTGCCGCCTTCTTGTAGAGGCCGCGTCGGCTGGAGGTTTTGTCACGCAATTGAATGACTTTGGCTCCGCCATGGGCCACCTGTCTGAGGATCTCCAAGTCGGTGCGACCGGCAGAGAGGACCTCGCAGGTGACCGGATAGATGTCTGTGGCTGCGAACTTCGCAACCCGTTCAGCGCGGGTCACGGCCATTGCTTGCGCAGGGCATTCGAGAGCAGTGGG
>DMTJ01000019.1:8405-9144 GCA_003477185.1 Lentisphaeria bacterium | reverse complement strand
CCTGCCACTCGGGCAGCTGCGTGCCGAGCGCCACAACCGAATCAACCCGCGCATCGAAGAACCCGTTTTCGTCCTGATCCGAGTAGATCGCGATCCCCGAGGTGGCATCGGCCGCAATCGACATCAAGTCGCGATTCGGGTCGAAGCTTCCGTCTTCGCTGCGAATGTAAATGCGCGTCCCCGTGAACTGCTTGCCGAATTCATAGCCATCGATGAGATTAATGCCGAATGCTGCGTGCGGTGTGTCTACCTCTGGTGGATACGAACGCGCGTCCAATTGGCCGTTTGACACTCCCGGCTGGCCGGTATCGTCTTCCTGGGCAGCACTGCTGCGACTTGAGGTCACGGCCGGGGCTGTAACCGGCAGCACCATCAAGGTGGGCGTAGTGGCGTCGGAAGAACTCAGGGGAGCCTGGTTCATGATGCCCGCACCTCCTTCAATGGCGCTTGAATACGGGCTGTCAAATACGATGTCGTGCGGGCTTGCTGCAATCCCCGTCAAGGCGCTTCCAGCCGCCTCTGCCGGGTTGGGACCGATTGCCCCCAGTCCAACAACGTTTTCGAGAATTACATCGAAAATCTCCCCCTGCCGGTTGACCGCCAGCATCGCCTCAATCCCTGGCAGGTCAGAGCCGTTAGCGGCTGTCCCTGGTTCGTAATAGAGCGCCAGAATGTCGTCCCCGGGGGTTGGAAACCCGTCCGTATCATACACATAGAACTCAACGATTTCGCCGCCAGC
>DMTJ01000019.1:0-8282 GCA_003477185.1 Lentisphaeria bacterium | reverse complement strand
ACCATCAGCGCCAACCGTACCCACAATCCAGCCTTCGACATCGTTGATAAAGGCAACGTCACGGAAGTCGGAATCGAGGCCAAGACCGACGTGCTGGCGATGGAATTGAACATTGAAACCAACGGGCGCTGCAGGGTTGCCCGGTCCATCTGTGGAGTACCCGGTTGGGAACGCAGGATCCCAGAAATGCACAATCGCCCCATCATCACCCACGGCAATGACGTTGTTGCTGTTGATTGTCTGGATGGCGTTCAAGGATGGTACGGGGTCTCCCCCCCAGAGCGCAGCCACTGCCAGAGATTGGTCAACTTCACCGAAAAACGCGCCAGTGCCATCGGTAATCACATTGCCGAAATACCCGTCCGTACCCGCGACCCAGGCTGTATGCGGACGTCCTGGTGCGACGTCAACGGCCAGCA
This sequence comes from Lentisphaeria bacterium, assembly GCA_003477185.1. Classification (GTDB taxonomy): domain Bacteria; phylum Verrucomicrobiota; class Lentisphaeria; order JABSQK01; family UBA12247; genus UBA12247. The sequence continues at coordinate 7,863 of DMTJ01000019.1, read as the reverse complement.
GATCACGAGGTGCCTCTGTGCCAGCAACCGACGATACCGGAAACCCGCCACCATCGTGGGCTTCAACCCAGGTCAGGCCGCCATCGGCGCTGTAGCGCACGCCGCCCTCATTGCCGACTGCCCACATTTCCTCAACCGTATCGCCCTTGGAACGAGGGGCCAGCGCCACATCGTTCAACGCAATGCGGCCATTCGGCTCTACTGACGTCGGGTCTTCTGGATTGATGCTCAACACGCCCGGCGCATTCGGGACCATCATCCGGCTGATCCATTCGGACGTACGCGAATGGCTACTCAGGCCAGCACGATCATGTATGCCCTTCAGCAGAGTCTCGTTACCAGCGGATAGCTCACCGGACATAATCCCGGAATAGCGCCCCACGCTGACCGTGAAGGCATCCCACTGCGAAATCGTGTTGCTGGTCTTGATCGCCACAAACCAGTCGTTACCAGCATTGCCCCCGGCATCGTCCACCGGCAGGTCGTCCCAAGGACGCTGTACTGCAGGAATCAACGGGTCAATCTGGGGAATCAGCTCCACGCGCAGAATGCCATCATCAGCAGCATAGCCATCGATCCAGTCCATCGTGCCCAGAGTCATGCGATTGTCAGCGCCGCCACCTTCCGGATCGTTAAACAGTCCGGAATTGTCCAGAATCGTGGTGTCGTCATCACGAAACAGGGCAACGCCGCTGCGAAAATACTCTTCATCTCCGCCAATCTGCAGGGGACGAAAATCTGAGGTGCTCAAGGTGTAGAAGATGTTGGTCACCACAGCACCATCAGCGGCATCGAGGGTCTGGTTGGCACCACGGGAAATGACAACGTCATTCTCGTCTGCTTCATCGATCAGGCCATCGCCGTCATCATCGGCGCCATTGGGCCGGTTGAAGATCCCATAGCCGCTGATGTCGTAGTACAACTCATCGATGCCTTCGTCATAGAGGCCATTGTCGTTTTCATCATAGAACGCATAGCGAACGCTGTAGTCGATCACGGTCAAGTCGTCACCCAGTGCTGGTGCTGCACCAACTCCATGGGCCGTCTGGATGTCGGCGGCGTCAAATACTCCCAAGGTGCCCTGGTCCACAAACATATGGTCACCAACAACCTCAAACTTGCCACTGCCGTTGCTGTCGATATAGGCAAGACGTGTTACAGGAACATTGGCCCCTTCAAAGTCGGCCTCCACGGAGATGTTACCTTCGCTGGCCCAGCTGCTGATTCCACCCAAGGGCTCTGGAGCGCGGCTCGCCCACTGGATGCCTGGCGTTGAGCCTTGCGAAATGAGGGCATCAGAGCCCGGTGTATAGCGGCCGTCGCCGTCGTTATCATACCAAGCCTCATCAATCCCAGGCCGATAGGGTTCGGCCACCAAATGCCCTGCCTGTTCGTCAGGCTGGTGGGTTTCGGAGGCCCACAAGAACACGCCAGTGCCAGGCGTGGCACCTTCGGTCAACTGCACCCCCGTGGCGGTGAACAGCTCATCAATGCCAGGCTCGAATACACCCACTTGACCAGCCGGGTCATCCTGCCAGACATGCCGAGCCGCACGAAAGGTGACGACCACGCGCTCCAGCGTGTCGCCCTGCGTCGATGCCGCATTCAAGCCGATTACGCCAAAGTTGTTGCTGTTCGGCAACAGCAGGCTACCGGTGCTGATATCGCTCAACTGATTTACAACGGTGATCAGGTTGGAGCCGGCTCCCGTCCCGGGAATGTACGCTGGGTAAGAGGTCTGGCGCGCGCCAGGAATGTCATCGTCAATCAGCAGCGTATCAGTGGTCGCATCCCACTCGGTGCCAACGGCAATGAAGTCAACGTGAGCGGGCAAGACACCATTCATCGCAGCAAGCGATCCGAGATCCGTCCCTGCCAGCACTTCGTAGCCGAAGTCCGTCTCGTGAACGATACTGTCCGTCAGCGGATTCCAGAAGCCACCTGCCGAATGAACGTGCACGTCGGTCCAGGGATTCCCTGTGCCCAATGCTGTGACAAGTGTGGGAGTGCTCGGTTCGCTGTCTGCCGGCTCGACACCCGCCAGAATGTGATCGCCACGCTGATAGACATTGTGTACCCACGTCGATTGACTGGCGTCAGAGGGAAACTCAAAACAGAAGCTTGGCAGTCGCAGACCAACCGATCCTTCCTGGATCCAGGTATTGAAGTTTACCCCATGCACCACGGTGTTATGGGTCCGTAACTCTACGAAGAACGTACCGGTCTGGGTAGGACCAGTCGGGTCGATGGTTGCATCGTTGAACCGCAGAGGATGATAAAACGTATCCACCGTAGAGAGAGGAATTGCCTCATGATACTTGAAGGTGTTGAAGCCCTGAAGATCCAATGGCATGAGTGTGGGATTACCAGCCGCAAACTCAACGTCAATCTGAAAACCGGAGGTGTGGGTGCTGGACAATGGGGCAATGTACTCAGCAGCTGGAAAAATATCCACCGGTGGTGTCAGCGGGTCATCAAACGGGTAGTTGACATGCAGCTGGTTGAAGTTGAAAGACTGATCAAATTTGGGATGCAGCTCCGGCAGGTTTCGGCTGTTGTTGGTGATCACGATCTGGATCAGGCGAGTTTCGGCCGAATGCGGCAGCAGGAAGTGTTGCTCGTCAATGATCGTCGGCGTGATCCAGGGCTCGGTGTTTCCAGCCAGCGAACCGGACGGCCAGTACACCGGGTTGAAGTCACCGATCACCGTGATGCTTGGGACGTCATTCCCAGCTGCGTCTTCGAACGAGGTATGCGTATTGATCGTATTGCCAACACTCAAGGTAGATGCCGTAGTGTTCGGCAAGCCGGGACTGGGGCCCGTCAGGTAAATGATGATTGTGTCGTCTGCGTTATTAAAGGTCTGTTGCCACTCGATACCAGATGGCGTATCCAGATTACCAAGCCCATTAGCTGCAGTTTGCGCGCGCCACTGACCGCCAAACGGCAATCGAGTCTGAATGGTCCCGGATGTCAGCGCTCCGCGTTCGTGTGTCATCGACTCGGAAAACTGGATCATGACCGTATCGTCATTGTCGACGCCAATCATACCAATGACTTCGTCTGAGACCAAGGCACCAAACGGACCGTTGGTACGGTTATGATAGGTACTGACGATGACCGGAAATGCTCGGTCATCGTAGCGGTCAGCATTGCCAGTCACATTCCGTAAGGTGTCGTCAGACGTTCCCAAGGTGTTATCTGGACCGGCATCATTGATCGTGGTATCGTCAACGTTTTGCGACCGCAGGATATTTGTGCCGGTTGCTGCATTGTTGGTTACGTCTCGGATATTCCCGTTGCCGTCATACGTAATGGTCGGGACAATGCCTGTGTCGTAGTACACATTGGTATCGGCATTGAAAACCTCGTTTAATGCCAGGACAATGGAGGTAGCATTTCCGTCGTAGTTGGCTGGCGTCGGATCGTAGGTGATCCCATTGATCTGGTCCACAACCGTAATGCCAGAAATACCGGCATTCCCGGTGTCTTGAATGTCGACTGTTTCACTAAACTCAATATAGATGCCGTCAAGGGCACCATTACCGTCAGCGTCGCGCGTCTCCAAAGCATACATGACGGGCTGCGCACGATCAATCGGAGTATCGGTGGACCCATCAACCACCTCGTTCCCGGCGGCGTCCAGAACACCACCATCATCTCGAACATAAGTCAGCTGCGGGGTCACGCCCGTGTCGGGATTTTGTGCTTCCACAAGTTGAATGGTCGCGAACCAATTAGCCTCTGTCCCAGCGTCACCAATCACAGCGCCAAGATCGTCGATCGTGACGTCTCCTACAGAGTACGTTTTGGAGTCATCGACATCAATCCAGAGATCGTCCTCACCCACCGTATACACAGAATCGGTACCGCGTTCGATGTAGCGCACGTTCAGGTCCAGGCCGCGGTCTCGATACCCTGCAACGGTGTAGGGCGCGCCAGCTTCCGTGACCAGCTCGGAGTAGCGCACTAGGATGGTGTCAATGTGACCATTGAAGTCTATATCACGCGTTGAAGCATTGATCAGCACTGGCGGCGCAGCATCGGTTGCTGTTTCAGAGAAAGGTTGAACCCGAGCCGTGACCGTTTCCCCGCCTACCTCGACCTCTCGTCGTGTATCACCTGCAGCCGTGTAGGTTACCTGTGGGGTTGCCCAAGTATCCACAATGTTACGTTCCTCCAAGTTCAACAGAACTCTGGTATCCTCAACCGCACCATTGTCGATCACGTAGCCTGCAACGGAGTAGGCACCTGTAAAGTTCGCGGCCGTAACAGTTGAGTTGAACTCAATGATGATCTGATCAATGAAACCATTGCTGTCTCCGTCTGCTGTGGTAATTCGATTTGCAGTAGGTGGCAGAACCAGAGTCACGGCGTCGTTGTCGGGTTGCTCGATGCCAACACCGTCAAACGAGTCACCATTCGCAGCGTCATAGCGGATGGTGCTCACACTTGCCGTGATCTGAGCATCCAGCTGAATTTCGATGGTATTCGCAGTCAGTTGGGTAATTCCGGTGATCGTTGATGCCCCGACGTTATAGGCGTCTAATTGAAGTGCCGGGACGGTTACATCTTCGGAGAACTCAATCTCGATCGAATCCGGATCCGTCAAGAGACCAGTGTCAACTGCTGTTGCACTCACCATGATCGGCTCGGCACCATCGTCCGCGGCAATGGTAAAGTTGGCGTGAGCGCCTCCCCCTACCTGTAGGTCGTCGGCTCCGCCCCCTCCATTCGTGTAACTCACGGTCAGGGTAGGTGCGGTGTCATTGGCCGGCATCCCCGTCAGCGTAAGTCGGAACACGTTTACGGCCGGTGTCTGCGCCACTCCTGCCGTTGCCGCAACATCGGTAATGCTGAAGGTCCAGTCCGAAGCCTCAAAGGAACTACCAGCAACGGTATTGTCCATCTCAACGTCAACCGTGTCAACCTGGCCGTTGTTGTTGGAATCAAAGTACGTGGCACTGACCACAGCACTCAAGCCTGGCATCGCCAGCACCGCTACCGCGAAACCGAGCATAGCAAGATGCCATGTCGGCCGGGATGACCCGGAACGTAAATTATTCATAACTGACCTCGTGGTTCGTGTGGGAAAAATTGGGCCCGATGAGGGCGGCGCATTGGGCGCTTGACGCGGGGGTAGCGTATGCACGCTGGTACTCCTGGAGTGCTTGAGACAAAAACTGAAACGAAAACATCCCGCGCACGTACGCGTTAAGACAATAACGCGCCGGGCTGCCTAAATGGCGCTCGACGCGTGGCCGGAAACCGGCAATTACTGCCTGAAACTGATCAGAAAAGCAATCTGTCATGCGGATAGTTTCCCTACAAAGCTGGTAAATTAAGACGGTAGTATACCACGCCCGCGAGTGTGCTCTAGCTAAAAACGGCTCTAGGCTATGCTATACTTTAGCTGGCTACTACGCACCTTTTCCGGAACTTCTTACACGTCCTAAGCACATTGTCCCGGCGACCTCTCAGGCGATGCCGGAACCGCCGCTGGCGCTGCCCATTCGGGCTCTCATAGCAGTCCTACCCAAATGGGCCGGTTGCCGTCGTTTCGGCGCTCCTCAAGTGCCGGATGCGCACATTTCTGCGGCATCGGCCGAAACGACGCCGGAGAACTGGTCTTTGGGGCCTACTCAGGCAGCAGCGATGGGGGATAGTCCCCGCTTGCGTGCAAGTCGAGCAACAAGCGAGCGACCGCAGGCTGATCGGAGGCGTAGGTCACCCCGGTCCAGGTATCGCAGACTCCCAGCAAGTGAACCGTCCGACCAGCGGCCATTCCGTTTTCCACGATCGTGGGCAGGTAGTACTCTCCCTCGCCGCCGGCGTTCAAAAACGAGATAAAGCCAGCCTCCAGCTCCGTAAACACCGAGCTCGGGAAACCCCAGAAGTTCATCGAAACGATCTGTGCATCGCCCAGCAACTCGCCGGCTTCATTACGAACCTCCGCTCCCGAGCGCTGAATGCCGTGGACCTCCTCAATGGCCTGCAAAACGCCATCTTCGCAGCGACAGACGCCCCGCGAAACCGAGCCTGCGTCGGAAAGCGTATGGCCCACCGAATAGCCAACCAGCGCGTAGCTAGGATCCGACGTCGCCAGGTGCTTGCCCATCAGCTCATAAGCCCTTGCGCCATAAAAATCATCCGCGTTGACCACACAGCACGGTCCGTCGACATTGTGCCGAGCGGCGCGCAACGCATGCCCAGTTCCCCACGGCTTGGTACGGCCAGCTGGGACCTCGAATCCACTTGGCAAATCTGATAGATCCTGAAACGCATAAGCCACATTGATATGCCCGTCGAAACGTGCCCCAATCACCGCGCGAAATTCCTGCTCAAGCTCCCGTCTGATCACAAAGACCACGTGCCCAAATCCTGCCCGTGCCGCATCAAAAATCGTATAGTCGATGATCAGCTCCCCGTTGGGGCCAACCGGCGCGAGCTGTTTTAGCCCACCAAAGCGCGAGCCCATTCCGGCTGCTAAAACTATCAAAGTTGGTTTCTGAGTCATCTTTATCACGTTGAGGGTTCGCATTTCTGGGCTTGAAGCCAAGGCTGAGGGAATTACTTTATACAGCTGAATTCTATTTTTGCCCGATGAGATTTCATTTGTGATCCACGCCAATAGCCAAAAGTCGAAAACCTTTACAATTATCGAATTGATGGCCGTAGTCATGGTCATCGGCGTGCTTTTTGCCATGCTTTTGCCTTCGCTTTCGCACGCCAGAGAGAGGGCTCGACAGGGTGTCTGCATAGGAAGCCTAAAACAGTTGGGCTTGAGCATCCGTAGCTATGGCATTGATCATGCGGGCTGGTTCCCGAACCAACACACGGCTGTGTCCAACGCCACCGCTGAACCTAAGTTTGCCCTCGATCGCCTCATCGAAGAAGGCTACCTCACCTCGGGTAGAGTGTTTAAGTGCCCAAGTACCAAGCAATTTGACACCAGGCTCGATACAGATGATCACATCGTCGACCCCTCCTTTTTGTATCTCGGCGATTGGGTCGATGCTATTCCCATCTTCGTGGAAAATGCCGTGCTCCCTGATTCCTCGATCATGAGTGACCGCCTTGAAAACCACGTCACCCGGAACAGTGAGACATTCTATGGCAACATCGCCTACCAAGACGGCCGCGTGGAAGGGTTTCTTGGTCCCCGATGGTATCTTGAGGGTGACATTTCTGTTGATATGCAAAGCTACATTCAAACGGAAAATGACGCGTATTAAGGTGTTGTGTAGCACCTCCCTCATTGCAGCCTGCGTCGCCGTGCTCTGCCTTGGCTGCACTAAAAACCTCCCACCACTTGACCGCGTTGATGATGGGCCGAGATATGGTGAGAGCTATGAGATAGCTGGCCTAAACCTTACCCTGCTCTGGATAGAGGAATTGCAGTGCTGGGTGGCCCAGACCGAGGTAACCAACGACCAATTTCGCGAGTTCCGCGTCAGCCATTTTGTCAGACGCTTCCAGGGCAAAAGCCTCATGGACGCTGATCAACCGGCTGTTCAAGTCAGCTATGAAGCCGCCGAAGAGTTCCTGACCTGGCTCAATATACGCGAAGAACTCGCTGATCGCCTGCCTCGGGGTTGGGGCTACAAGCTACCAAATGCCAAGCAGTGGCGTTTCTGCGCCATTGACCCCGATCAGAATCGAGCGCTTTACCCTTGGGGCGATGGTTGGCCTCCTCCGCAAGGTAATTTCGGTGATGCTTCGGCACGGCTCTCGGGAAAATCAAACCTCGGGGACTACGATGACGGATTTCCCGTATCCTGCGCCGTGATGGACAGCGGACAGAATCTCAAAGGATTCTATGGGATGAGTGGCAACGCTTTCGAGTGGGTCGACGACTGGTAC
>DMTJ01000273.1 GCA_003477185.1 Lentisphaeria bacterium | reverse complement strand
ATGCGCGCCACACAACACAGGGTTTCGACATTATTGACACTAGTCGGGCAGCCCAGATATCCCTTCTGAGCCGGGAATGGTGGCCGAGTCCGCGGGTCCCCTCGCAAGCCCTCGCACGAATTCAGCAGCGCCGACTCCTCGCCGCAGATGTAGGCACCGGCACCCAACTGAATGCGAATATCAAACGTAAACCCGGCACGGCCCAGAATATTGCTGCCCAGTAGGCCCGCGTTGCGGCGAGCCTGCAGTCGCGCCTCAAGAAATCGCGCCAAATACGCATACTCAGCGCGCAGATAAATGATCCCTTCTTCGGCGCCAATGGCAAAGCCGCCAATGGTCATGCCCTCGATCAAGGTATCGGGGTATTCCGTCAACAGCACCCGGTCCTTAAATGTGCCCGGTTCTCCTTCATCGGCATTGCAGACCAGAAACCGGCGCTCCCCCGGCGCACGTGCCGTAAACTCCCACTTCATCCCGGTGGGAAACCCGGCACCGCCCCGTCCTCGCAAGCGGGCCGTCTTCACATTGCGAATCACCTCGGCCGGCGTTAAGCCCAGCGTCTTTTTCAGGCTACTGCCCGGCGTCTGCGGAGTCAGCAGCACCGGTCCAGCTTGCCGAATGTGATTCTGAACCATGGCCTGCACGAGGTCATCGGAGTTATTACCGTCGCCTAGCTCCTCCACCAAATCCGTCGGCTTGCGGCCTTCCTGCAACTCGCGAGCTAGCTTGCGTGCTGAGTCCGGGGTTAAACGCGTAAATACCGTGTCATCAATCAGCGCTGCTGGCGCTTGATCGCTCATCCCGATGCACGGCGTCGCCTGTAGGGTAATGGTCCCATCTGCTGTGGACTGCCCACACGAGATGCCCAGCGCCTGTTCGAAAGCCGCCAATACCGCATCACCGCCATGAAACCGGTCGATGATATCATCACACAGCCGAATGACAGTTCCCACTGGCTCAATTGAGAAAAAAGAGTAAAACGAAACTGTAGAAGTCACCTGCCCCGGGCTGATCTGCAGCGCCTTGGCAATGACTGCAATTGATTCTTCAGAGACGCAGCGAAATTCCTCCTGCACATCACGCAGGATATCTATCAGGCGCAAACGCGCATTGTCGTGGCGGTCGCAGATCGCCTCAACGCTTGCTCTAATACAGGTTACCATTTTTATTCCCCTCATTCATGCCGCAGGAATGGTGCTAATCCCTGTAACTCCCATGCAGATTCGATGCCAACCCGCGCCTCCCGTTCCTGTTCTGAATTTTGCTGAACGCGTACACATTCATCCGGCATAATGATCCGTAATCGGACAAATCGGGTGGGGTGAACCGCATGTGTGCGTAAGCTGAGAGTACGATCGCTGCGCTTAGCGTTTCCAGCACGCTTCTGTCCCTCTTTCCCGGCGGCTTGCGGCCAGTTAGGAGTATCCTGTTCGATAAGACAACAAAGGCGAATTGGCTCGTGCCGTGGCATCAGGATTTGATCATTACCGTGGTTGAGGAGCAGTTCGTTCCTGGATAGGGGCCATGGTCCTGCAATGACGGATATCCGCACGTTCAACCACCAATTTTCCTTCTTGAGCAGATGGTCGCGATCTGCCTGAACCTCGACAAAACGCCAGCCACTAACGGAGCGCTAAGAGTGATTCCTGCCAGCCACAAGGCTGGACGGATTGAGTTGGGGTATCTGCCCGAATACGACACGAAACGGGCAGTTGATTGCGAATGCATGGCCGGCGACGGTTTCCTGATGTCCCCTCTCCTTCTGCACGCATCTCGGCGCTCGGCATCGCCAACTCGACGCCGAGTCATCCACTTTGAGTACGCGCCCGATGAGCACTTGGATCCTGCCTTGGAGTAGTTTCGGCGCGTCGGCCAAGCAGGTCGTGTAGTGAGCGGAGGTGGCATCGCAGAAGCGAAAAAATAATCGACTCGAGTCGACTCTAGTCCATCTTTTTGTCGCAGCTCCCCCTCTCAACTTCCTCCTCCCCGGTCCCACAACTACGTCACCGCGATCGCGCTAGTGGTGATGGTAGATCTCTCCGGCGTGTGTCGGGACCAGCGTGAGCGCACGTCGGGTCATGTCATGGGTGCCGTTGAATGTGCTGCATCAGAGCAATCGGGTCCTTGAAGACCAAATGATTGATGCGCTGGAGGATATAACGAACCGACGCACCGCTTTGTGAACAGACCGCGGCGAAGGTGTCTTTAATGTGGCCACTGCCGTAGGGGCGCCCCCCTAGATGAAGTCGGCTCGCAGGTCGAATACGCCGGCAATAGCGCGAAGGTCGTGCTTCAATGGTAGGGCTGCCATTCAGGTTCGTGGTCGAAGATCCAACGGTAGTATTCTTGCTCGACAAGTTGCGCGGCAGCAGCTTCGTCTACGATCACTCGGCAGCGAGCGTGGAGTTGCAGGGCTGACGCCGAAATCATGGAGGTAACTGGGCCTTCCACTGCCCGCGCCAAGACCTGCGCCTTGCTTGCTCCAGTCACCAACAGTAGGATTTCGCGAGCATCAAGAATGGTGCCGACGCCCATGGTCAAGCCCCGATGTGGCATGTCCTCGGGCCGCGAGAAGTAGCCTGCGTTTTGGGCGATGGTGGTGGGCGTCAGGGCTTTCTCGCGCGTCCGGGACTGCAGGGCAGAAAGCGGCTCGTTGAAGCCAATGTGCCCAGACTTACCGATCCCGAGCAGTTGCAGGTCGATGCCACCGCAACGGGCGATCCGCGCCTCGTACGCGAGGCACTCAGCAGCGAGATCTTCGGCAACGCCATTCGGCAAGTAGGTGTTGCGTCGGTCGACGTTGATTTTACTGAAGAGGTGCTGGTCCATGTAGAAGCGGTAGGACTGGGGATCGTCGCCAGCCAAGCCTACGTACTCATCGAGATTGAAGGTACGGACCAGTGAGAAGTCCACTGCCTCGTCGACATGGGCGCGCGCAAGTTGAACATACACGCGCTCCATCGTGGCTCCAGTGGCAAGGCCAAGAACCAAGTCAGGTTCGGCTCGTACCTGATCGGCGATGAGCCGAGTGACAAGATGTTCGGCGTCTTCACGCGTGGGACGAATAATGACTTCCATATGGGGACTCCTGTTTACGCGAAACGCTGGATGCGGGCTTGAACTTCTTCCTGGAAGCGCTCGATATAGGACAGGGCATAGGCTTCAAGCGTGAGAGTATCGTCGACGATCAAGGACGTCAGGTCCATGCACCAGCTGAGTGCCAAACTAGCATCGACGGCGTGTGACTCGAAGAAGGTCGCATTGGCCGCCTGGCGGCCCGTAACGGCCAGGTCGTAGGACTTGCCGCCCGCGATCTGCGAGTCAAAGACACCCGATAACGCCGCGCGGAGGTTCCGGTGCGGCTCGACATCCATCGCCACCTTGTCGGCATCACAAAGCCAGTCCAAGGAGCGCCAGACCTCGCAGCCTACCACCAACTTTGGCCGGGCATCCTGCGGCAATTTGCGCACCGCGGCGATGCACCGCAGCAAGGTGGCCACATGGGTGTCATGCTTATCAGTAGGGTTGTGCAGATAGACCGTCTCAGGACAGGTCGCAAGGAGAATCTGATACAGATCTTCCGTGGTACTCTCATCCTTCGCGTCTTTTATGATCCGGCTCGGGTAGCCCAACTGAATCTGGCAGGCGTACTCACCGATAACCGCAGCTTTGCGCTGCTCGTGCTGCCGAATCGCCATCATTTCCTCATTGGTGCGCTCGGCATAGGGGCCGCAGCGGACACTCCCCCCACCATCGGTGACTACCACGCCGGTAAACCAGCGATCGGACTGCCCGAAGCACACCGCGATCCCGTGATAGGCCATAAACTCTTGGTCGTCCTGGTGCGCGCCAATGCACAGGTGCGTGGTACGCGCGAGCGCCTCAGGCAGCGACTCGCCATCCGGCACAAACACGTCATGATCGGTTCGTGAGAGATTCATCTAGCAGCTCGCTCCTTGCTTTCCATTTCTGATATCTGGTAAACTAGCGGCGGCAATGGCCTGGCCGTGTCGCTTCATCGACTCATCCGGGCTCGTGATGCCGATGCGCTCGTGCAAGTCCGGAAACTCCAAGGCCAGCACCTCGTTCGCCTTTGCCACGATAGCTTCGCCACCAGCTCCTGAGCTGACCCGGCCCAGAAGCAGCAGATTTCGCAGCTCATAATGGTCCGCATACTGCGCGATCGCGTAGCCAAAATAGGTACCGATAGTCTCATAAAGACGTTGCGCTCGCTCGTCCCCGGCGGCCATCTGCTCCTGCAGAATGACCAAGCGTTCCGGTAGTCGCATTTCGGCGGGCGTCTCGATCCCGGCTGCTGGCAACAGGCGCGCTACGCCTTGCTGGGAGAAATACTGAACGCCGCAGCCAATATCGCCCGACCACTCATCGCGTGGCGCGTCCTCACGGTAGTCGATCGGGACAAAGGCTAATTCATTGAGCCATGACGTAACCTCGCCCTGCGGGTTACAGTACCCAGCAGCCAGGCTGGTCCCCATGGCGACCCCGAGAACTGCGGTATCGCCGAGCGACATAGAGCCTGCCAGCGCCGTGACTTCGCCGTCGTTGATCACCTCGCAGGGCACGCCCCAGAGCTCCCGCAAACGCAGGAAGATGCCGCGCACATCAGACTCGAACGCCTCTGGCGAAACACCGCGAAAAAGCGACGCAACCCGAACTTCGTTATCCACATAGATCCCGGCGGCGCTGCCGCCAATGGCGTCGACCCGTGGCAAATGCGCTGCCGCACGTTCCAAAGAATCCTGAATCCCTGCCAAGTGATAGGCCGGATCGCTCTCAAAATATGGTGACCAAGTAATTTCTTCCGAAAAGACGACCTTGCCGTCGATCACCGCGGCGCACTTGCGGTCGCTTCCGCCCAGATCAAAGCCAATTCGGCAGCCGTCCAAGTTACGCCCTAGGGATCGCCCGGTCTCGTGCGTGGTTGGGATGCTCGACTCATCGCAGCCTTCTACGCGCATGTCTTCTCCGTACACGCCCCGGCCGATAGTTTCGCTATCGAACGCGTGGGCACCGCCAGGTGCATACTGCAGGGCAAGAGCAACGGCAATCTCGGGTGCGCCAGCCACAAAGATCCGCGATCCTCCCCACTGCCAGAGCAGAAACTTCACCTCTCGTTCCACGGCTTTCGCCGTCAGCGCCGCCCACGCGGGCTCGGCGGGCAACACCATCATCTCGCGCCGAAATGTCGTGCCATCCGGGCGGCCAATACCAAGCACCACCCGCCGACTACCAGTCGTGGCGGCACACAAAGCCTGATAGCTCTGCTTCCAAAGAACGGCCGGGACAAAGCCTGGATCCAAAATTGGCGCCACCCGCGCCGAAGGAACATTCATAGGG
>DMTJ01000009.1 GCA_003477185.1 Lentisphaeria bacterium | reverse complement strand
ATTTCGCGGCGGCTGGCGGGCGTATCGTCGTCGTCAACAGAAGTGAGGAGCGAGGCCAAGCGCTGGCGGGCCGATTTAACGGGTCGTATCGACCATGGGAATCTCTAGGCGCGAGCCTGAGCCAGGCCGATGTGGTGGTTTGTTCAACGGCAAGCGAGGAGCCGGTTTTGACCCGAGAGCTCGTCGCCGGTGCTATGCGCCGACGGAAGACGCCGCTTTTCGTCATCGACATTGCCATCCCCCGTGATGTGGCGGCAGACGTCAGCGATCTGCGCGAAGTCTTTGTCTATAATCTGGATGACCTACAGAAGTTGATCGCAGAAAACCAGCAGCGGCGACAGGAGTGCGCCGCGATTGCCTCGCGAATCATCCGTGAGGCGCTAGCCAAGGGTTCACCGCTTGCTTCTGACATCGTCGGGCCGGTCATCTCGTCGCTCCGCTCGCGGGTGAGCAGCGTCAGCGATGGAGAGCTTGCGCGCCTGTTTCAGAAGCATCCGGATTGGAACGAGCGCGAACGTGAGGCCGTCCGGCAAGCTGTGACCAGAATCACAAACAAGGTGCTTCATGATCCGATCATCGCGCTGCGAAGTGATTCATCAGGCGAAAGCCATCAGCGATCGACGTTGCTGGTGAACTTTAAGCGGTTCTTCAATTTGGACGACGGCTAGCAGAAGCCGCTGGTCATGGCAGCAGATCCTGGGCTTGGTCCGCGAGTTGCGAATTCCTCGAGGATGCGCCGGCTCCGCAGAACGAAGCTATTCTGCGCCAATCGGGAAACTGCCGCTGGTTCTCGACAGGTTATCAACAGTCGATGTTTGCAGACTTGTCAACAGGCAGCTTAAGTTCCATCATATCAATGACTTAGGTTGATTAAATGAACTCCATCGCCGAACCTCAATTAAACATAACATATATTATGCGACGTAGCAATGAGAACCCGCTAGGCGTCTTGGGCTACTCGCTTTTCATTTTCACGGTCCTAAGGTGTCCAGACGTTCTAAACCTGACCTTGGAGATTCGCGCTGTAAGAATCCACGGGCTCCGGTTTAGTGTTCAGCAGTTCATCAGCAAGGGATTTTGTCATGAGTAAGTTGCGTCTTAATCTGTTGCTCCTTGGCTGGCTGGTAAGCCTGTGGGCAACGTCTGCCCAGGAATCAATCCGCTATAGCGTGCTTTACTATCCGTACGACGTGTCGCAGGAGCGAGCGATTGCGCGGCCGCATCCTGATTATTCGGGGTGGCCCGACACTCGCATGACCCGCGATATCGAGCGCATTGCCAGATCAGGGATTCAAGAGATTATCGTCTTCTACCAGCCAGATGAAGTGCGCGACAAGGAGCGTCTGTCGCGGCTGCGACGCTTTCACGAGCTTGCCTCCGTACAAAAGGGCCTGCTCGTGCAAGTGGTCGTGAATTGCGCAGGGATTCCTTTGGCTGGGTATGAGAGCTTTCTCAATCGCTTGGCGGCTCTAAATCTGCAAGGTTTTAGCAGTACAGCCCAGCAGCAACGCAAGCCTGTCCTGATGCTGCGTGATGCCGGCCATCTGAAACTGGTTAGTCACCCGGCACTCAGAATGGAGACCTATCCTTGGACTCGTGCCTTTGAGTCGAAGCGAGTGGCAGGCGCGCTGGTCAGAGGAGAGCACAACGACGGCGGGATCGTGATCCCGGTGGCACGCATTGACACCGAGCAATGGGCACAAGGCAAGGAAGTGTGGCTGATCAAACGCCGCCGCGCGCGGGCGCTGATCCGCAGCCTGAAGGGAGCCCAGGAACTGGGCTTCACACGCGTGATCTTGGACAGCTGGAACAACTACCGGACGGGGAGCTTTCTCGAGCCCAATCTGCTCGATGGGGACACCGTCCTACAGGCGCTGCGGAAGCATCTTGGCCTTGAGGAATAGGCTCCCTCCCCTACCGTGAGTGTCATTCGCATACTGCCGGAAGAGGTCAGCAACCGCATTGCTGCGGGGGAAGTCGTGGAGCGACCAGCCTCGGTCGTCAAGGAGCTCGCAGAAAATGCCCTTGATGCCGGTGCCGGCCGCATCGCGATCCAGATCCAACGAGGTGGCCGGAGCCTGATCCGTGTGATCGACAACGGCTGCGGCATGGATGCGGAAGACGCCCAGCTATGCCTGGAGGCGCATGCTACCAGCAAACTCAAAACGGCGGATGATATCTCGCAGATCGCGACGATGGGGTTTCGCGGAGAGGCCATTCCCAGTATTGCCTCGGTCAGCCGATTCGCACTGCAGACACGCACGGTGAGCAACGATGTGGGGGTGGAACTCTCTGTAGCTGGTGGCGTACTGGAGGACTTGGTGGATTGCGGTTGCGCCCCGGGGACTTCTGTGACCGTGCGGAATTTGTTCTACAATGTACCAGCGCGCCAGAAGTTTCTACGGGCGATTCGCACCGAGGAAACCCACATCGAAGCCTTAGTAGTGATGCTGGCGCTTTCACATCCTGACGTGGCTTTTCAACTGACGTTCGATGGCCGCGTGATTATCGATGTGCATAAGAACACCGATCTGGCTACGCGCGTGCACCTGCTGCTGGGACGAGACCTCTCGGACGTCTTGCTCCCGGTGGACTTTCAGGAACTTGCCGTCCGGGTGCATGGCTTTGTGGCCCGACCTGGGTTAACCCGGAGCTCTCGGAAGGAGCAGCGCACGTTTGTGAATGGCCGGCCAGTTGAGGCCCGGGCCATCTATGCGGGTATCCGAGATGCGTACCACACTCTCGTCACCAAGGGGCGCTATCCGCCGGTCGTTCTGTTCGTCGAGCTCCCGCCTGAGCAGGTTGATATCAACGTGCATCCGGCTAAGCGCGAGGTTCGTTTTTTCAACGATCGCATCGTGACGCAGACGGTTTGCACTGGAGTTCAACGCTCACTTCGGGCTCTGGTCACCACCCCTGACTTCTTACCCGGACCTGCGGTGCAGGCACCGCAGGCTGCCACGAGTTCCCCTCCCGAGGCTGCTCCCGCTGCGGCAGGAGCTCTGGGAGTTTCGCCCCCCGGCCCGACAGCACCGCAACCGAGGGCACCAGTCACAGTTCCCCTTCCGCGAATCCCCTCCCCTGCGCCACACCAACCAGACCTACCCCGCCCGCCGGCATCATCCCGTTCGGCGACTGCTCTGCCGGTAGGCCCGCAGCCGGGTAGTGCCGCTAGTGGAGAGCTCAAGGCGCTCACAACGGTAGGGCGTCTGGGACGGTCGCTGGTTCTGGCTGAAGGCAAGGATGGTCTGGTCGTGCTCGATGTCCGTGCTGCCCATGAACGCATCGTCTTTGAGCGCATGCTCGAAGGCTTGGGAGAGGCCCAGGCACCATCCCAGGGACTGCTTATCCCTTTGACCATAGATCTGACGCCAGCTGACTCGCGGACACTGGGACGTAACATGCAAGAATTGGAACGCCTGGGGTTTGCCATCGAGGAAATCAGCGGCAATAGTTTTCTGGTTTCCGCGGTGCCAACCTTGTTTCCCAATGAGAATTTGCATGGCATGCTGCGCGAAATCCTGGATGAATTGGCGGAAGAATCAGCCAAGCGGAAACGCGGAGATGAACGGCGCGTGGCGCGCATTGCCTGTCGAGCAGCAGCCGGTGCCCGGGGGGATTTCAGCGATGAGGAAGTGCAGGTGCTGATGGCCGATTTGCTCAAAACCCAGATGCCCTACACGTGCCCAGCTGGACGTCCTACCATGATCAGTATATCAAATCGAGAGTTGGAGCGTAGATTTGGACGTCAGCTATGAAGCCGCCCCGGTGTCAACGATGAGTGTTCGTCTTCTTCCGTTTCTTGTCATTAGCGTGCTGCTTTTTGGCTGTCGGCATGTCGAGCCCCGGTCGCCCGGTGATCTTCTGCACCATGTCGTTCTCTGCTGGCTTCATGACAGCGGAAATTCAGCGCAACAGGCCGCTATTATTGAGACTTCGCGCACCTTTTCCCAGATCCCTGGCGTGGTCTCGGTGACTGCTGGTGAGATGGTTCCCAGCTCACGTGCGCTGGTCGATAGCAGCTTCGATGTCGGGATTTGCCTGACGTTCAGGAACCAGGCAGACCTCGATACCTGTCTGACGCATCCGCTGCACCTGGCTGCGGTTAAGACCGTGCTTAGGCCCATCGTGTCGAAACGTGTATGATTTTGGCGGAAAGTGATACAGATTCGCGGCAGCCGTGGGTGCCAGCTCAGCGGTACCTGATCGGCAGAGTCATCGCTAAAGACGATATCTGGGGCCTGTATGAGGCCGAGGAGACTCCCTCCGGGCGCACCGTGGTGGTCAAAGTCTGCCACTCTAAAAACGAAGCCCACATTGAACGCTTTCGCACGAAGCAGAATACGATCGCGCTGCTTGATCATCCCGGTGTCGCCCCGATCCATTCAACAGGCATTTCACCAGAGGGCGAGCCCTTCTATGCCACGAAGTTTCTCGACGGCATGAGCATGCGGCGGGTTCTTGCCGATTTGCGCAATGGCCAGCAAAGTGCCATCAATGGCTACCCGCTCGTCCATCTCATCGAGGCTTTCCTCAAGGCCTGCGCTACAATTCAGCATGCCCACACCCATGAGATTGTGCATGGCGCGCTGGACAGCCATCGCCTGCTACTGGGGCCGTGCGGTGAACTGACAGTCACTGGCTGGGGACGAGCCGAACCTGACGCGGCCAAGACCGACGATATCCAAGCCCTTGGCAAGATTCTTTACGGGATCGTGACCCTCCAAGAGTATGTCGATGATTTCACCGCGCGCGGGATGATTCAGAATGTCGTCAGCGGCAGAATTCTCGGGCCAGCCTGCCACAACCAGCAGCTTCCGATAGCCGTGACCGTCGTCATCAGCGCCTCACTGGGACTGGACCAGACGTACCGCTACTCTGACGTCGCGAGGTTGATCGAGGACATCGGAGGCTTCGTCGAGGGCAACGCCGATAGCGCCTTTACTCAATCCGTATCCCATCCAGCGGAAGTAGATGCCCCCGAGACCTCCTATTGGCAGCTGGTCTGCGCCTGCGTCATCCTCATTCTTCTGGCTGCCATTGCCCAGCAGACCTATGTCCGGCACCAGGCCACGGCAAAGCTACATGAGTTTCAATCAGCCGTAGAGCAGGTTGCAGCGGAGCGTACTGAGAACGCGCCGAAGTTCCTCCAGAAGGCCGAGGAAGCGATCGTTCTGGGAGAGCTGGACCAGGCCTTGGTACAGCTTCGTGCGGCGCTCGATTACTCACCGAGTATGTCAGAGGCGCATCTACTCCTGGCCCAGATTGAAGCCGCTCGTCAGAACTTCCCCGGTGCCACGTCCGCCATTGAAAGCTGCCTACAAGTCGAGCCCGGTAACGCCGCGGCAGCGGCGCTCCGAGACAGCGTGCAGGCTCTCATTGCGACCGACACCGGCCAGCCATCTGCCGATCACCTTGAGCGCCTTGCAGCGCTGCTGGAAGCCCAAGACCAGGAACTTCTAGCCCGACACTTCACGAAAGATATTTACGAGAAGCGCGAACGGGCCTTCGCCACCTTTCGCGCGGCCCATTCTGAGTACGCCGCACGGCTCACCGTCACCCAGCCTTCGGATCGCGCGACGCTGGATTTGTCCGGCACGCCCATTGAAGATCTCGCCATACTCCGGGACCTGCCGCTTTGGCAGCTGATTCTCGACCATTCCAATGTCACCGATCTCACCCCCCTGCAGACCTTAAATCTCCACACCCTGTCACTGCGTGGCTCCAAAGTCACCGATCTGTCGCCTCTCGCTGGCATACCGCTGCGTAAGCTCACCGCAGCCGAGACCAAAGTCTCCAATATTCAGGCGTTGCGGAGTTCGCAAATCACGGACCTCAACCTGGCGGACACGCGGGTGCGAGACCTATCCCCGCTGGAAGGACTCGAGCTGCAGATGCTTGTCTTGACCGGCGCGCCCGTCTCAGACCTGCGCCCCCTCGCAAACATCAAGCTACAGTTTCTGAATCTGGGTGACACCAGCGTCGTCGACCTGCGGCCGCTTGCTGGGATGCCCTTGGAGTTTCTGCGGACCTCATCCTTCGTCAAAGACCTCTCGCCGCTGCGAGCGCTTCCGCTCAAGCAATTGAACATCAGCGGTGCGAAGATCGCAGATCTGAGCCCACTCCGAGACATGAGGCTGAACGCGCTAGTCGCAAACTACACCAATGTTGCGGACCTGAACCCGCTGCGCAATCACCCACTCCACTTGCTCCGCATCGAAGGCTCGAAAGTAACCGACCTGACGCCTATTTTGAATCTTCCGCTGCAGACTCTGGTGTTTGAACCGGAACGGATCAAAGTGGGGCTTCAGGAAATCCGCGCTAAGAAGTCGCTGCGCCGTCTGGGCTGGAGTCAGCCTCTTGTTTCGGCAGCTGAGTTTTGGGAAGCGTTTGATCAAGGCCGTCGTATTGAGGAGGCACACCGCTAGTGACGAAAGAGTCCCTATTGGACCCGAAGGTATTGAGCCGTGTCAGCAATTATCCGTTGTTGGCCCGCACCACCGTGGAGGGCTTTATATCTGGCCTCCACCGCAGCCTTTATCATGGCTTTGGCAGTGAGTTTGTGCAGTATCGCCACTACATGCGTGGCGATGATCTCAAGTACTTAGATTGGAAAGTCCTGGCTCGTCAGGATAAGCTGCAGATCAAGGTCTTCCAAGAAGAGACCAACACCAACTGCTACGTGGTGCTGGACTGCAGCGCCTCCATGGCCTATGCCGGAGAGTCTGGGATCAGCAAGCTCCACTATGGCTCAACGGTTGCGGCCGCCCTTGCCTACTTGGTGACTCGGCAGGGGGACAACATCGGCATGAGCGCCTATAGCGAGCAACTTCTGACTAGCATTCCGCCAGGGCACCGAAGCGGACAGTTCAACACCATCTGCGAAGAACTGGCCCGGCTCAAAGCGGCAGGAGCCTGTCAACACGCTGGCACCTTCGACCGTCTCGGCGAGAGCTTCTCCAGGCGTGGCCTTATCGTCCTCATCGGGGACTTCCTCGACCCCGATCCAGCCCTGCGCCAAGGAATCAGCCGGCTTCGCTTCAGTAATCATGACTGCGTGCTGATCCAGATTTTACACGAGGACGAAGTAAACTTCTCATTCGACAAGACCATCCATTTTGTCGACAGCGAGACTCAGGAGGAGCTTATCACTGCTCCGGAAGTGGTGCGCAAGCAATATCAGGAGGGCCTCCAGGCCGACCTTGACGACCTGCGCCGGTTCTGCCTCGCAAACGAGATCGACCACGTGCGCCTGCACACTGGCGAGCCTCTCGATGCCGCCTTGGCGACCTACCTCCATCGCCGAGAGCAGCACCGCAAATAGTCCCCTGCCCTGCGACTCTGGACTGGCGATGCAGCCCGCCGGGGTTCACAGTCGCCGGATCAAGCTCGCCTTCAAAAAATAGCTCATCCGCAGGCCCCGTAGCACCGCAGTTCATAGAGCTTTGCGATCTCCGCACCGTAAACGAAATCCGTCCTCGGCCTTGGTCAGGACCATATAGGATTTCCAAGTCTGGATCGCAAACATTTGCGGACCGTGCGCCTGTAGCACGTAACAACCGTCAAGATTTGCAGCTGCGCTGAGGTCGTGATCGAGTTGCTCCCAAAGAAGCTGACCATCGCAATGCTCAATGCTGTAGTAACGCGCGCCCCGGCTGTGCCGCTCACGGAGGCGGCCAATGGCTTGCTCGATCTTCTCAGGATCCTTTAGTTTTCCCTCGCTGATTCGCTTGGCCAGCTTCTCCAGGCCGTCCTTCCTGCGTACGCCTACATGCGAGAGGAGTGGCAGTGCACCTACTTCAAGCTCGACGCCAATAGGTGGAGTGCCCTGCCTTTCGGTTGGATGATGGATCTCAATGCCACGCAGGTCGATGCCTATCGCGCTGGCAGGCATGCAGTCATCGACGGCGCAGGCCCGGACACCTTTATCCTCGACTGCAATGCGCCAATGTGGCCCTCCGTCTGGCATCGCGGCACAGTTCGAGGATCACACATTTTGCCTGGGGCGCATCGTTCGCCCTGATGGCGAGATCCTCTGCCTGTTCAACCGGGACGACACGCCGCGCCAGGCCGAACTTCCCGCTGGCACCTGGACCGACTTTTGGACCGATGCGCCAGTCACAGGCCCACTGGACCTGCCCGCTC
>DMTJ01000221.1 GCA_003477185.1 Lentisphaeria bacterium | reverse complement strand
CCACCCGCGCCCGCGCCCGAGCTTGGGCACGGCCACCTCACGCCTCACGATGGCTGCGCAGCCAGTAGGATACCACTCGACGTTCCCCAGAAACTGCCGGTCATAAAAAATTCCAACGCGCTCGATCCCATACGCCAGGTACGCATTGCTGAACCCCAGGCTACGAGACATCGCCGCGATCCCTTTGCTCACCGCCGGATCCATCTCGTATCTACCGATAAACTCGGGGCCCTTCTCTAGCTCCAGCGATTTTCGCTCCTTCACGCCTGCTACGTGCAAGGCGGTCAGTCCTGCCGGAATCATGCTGGGGGACATCTGTGCCACCTGGTCTGAATAGCCCCAGCCACCATCGCCCAGTTGCGTTCGCCGGAAATGACTTTCGCTGAGGTCCAGCACTTTCTGGTCCACGGCCACCCCGGCATTCAACGCCGCCTTCAGGCCCAATAGCGCAAACTGTGTCACGGAGTTATCGCCGTTATTCTCCCCTTGGTAATCCCACGTACCATTCCTTGCCTGCCGCTCGATCAGCCACTTCGCCGCTTTCTGGATCTCCGCTCGATACTTCTTCGGGTTAATCACTTCGAACGCCGCGGCATACAGCCCGACCCCGTACGTATCGTTATTGGGAAAGTTTCTTTGGAGAAATTTACAGGCTCTTGAAACCGCCTGATCCTCCTCGGTTAGCCCTGCATGTCCCAACGCCAACAGTTGCAACGCCGTGAAGCCCGATCTGCGGCCAGGATAATTCCACGCACCGTTCCCAGATTGGCTGCCCTTGATCCTCTTAGCCAGCTCGTCGATCCGCCCCTGAACCTGTTCAGGCGTCACCCCGCATACCATGCACGGCACCAGGAAGAACGCCGCCAGTAGCGGCGCTAGCGGGCGTTTGAGTCGAACCACGGAGTCGGCCACGCAGCCGCGATCTGATCGTCATTCTGAATTAGAAACGGCGCTGCAAACTCTCCCTCCTCGAAGTCAGGCAGGCCATTGAGCTGCACGTAGTATTCGTCAGCATACACGCCCGACAGCGTCGGGATCCAGCGCAGAAAACGCACGCCGTGCTGCGTCACACTTGCCTGCCGCAAGTGGACACCCCGCAAGGTCTCCGACTTTGCGACCTCCGCCAAATGAGAGTCCGTGATGCTCGGACCCCAGAGAAAGACATTGGTGAGCGAAGATTGCGCAAAGAAAAAATCCGTCGGCAGCGCTGCCACCGTTTGTCCTCCTACACGCAAATGCGTTAGATGGTCCACATCCAGCGACAGCTCGCGAATCTTCGAGAAAGCCACATCCAGATGATGCAATCCGGGCATATCGATCAAGTCCAGTTGGTCTATGCGCGCAGCGATGCGCAGCGTGGACACCCCAACTTTGCGCATTTTGACTGACACGATCTCCGGTAATGGAGACTGCACCAACCGCTCCGCGTCCGGCGACGGCAAGTTGTAATGATGCCCCGGGAGCCTCGCTACCCTTAGCTCTGGCAGCACGCTCAGCTCAATCGTCCGGATCTTGCAATCCTCCAGCTCCAACTCGCGCATCCCGGCCATCTCGTTTAGCTCCAACGCAAAAACTTCGCCGCTGATCTCCAACCGGCGCAACGCGGGCATGCCACTCAAACGCACCAACTCAATCTGCGAATTCCGCAACGTCAGATCCTGCACCTTTCGCAGCCGCTGCAGTGCAGCCAGTTGATGTCCCTGCACACCATCGAGAAACAGGCGCTCCAATTGCGGCATGTCACTCAAGTAAACCAGCCCGGCACTCGAAAGTGGCACGCCCTCCAAGCGCAAACCGTGCAGCGCCAGCGTCCGCACCTTGGCCATTCCTTTATCTGTGACCTTCGTATAGCTCAGATCCAAATTCTTAAGATCCCACAGCGTCCCCAGCACTGGCAGCGAGTCATCATCGATCGCCGTCCTTGCCAGCCCAAGGTAGCGCAGCGGCATCCGCCCCAGCGGCACGCGCGCTTCCACTGCGGTGCGCGCTAGCTCGAGATGCGTAAGCGCAGGCAAATCGCGCAGCAGCGAGATTCCGGCATCCGTCACCGCTGTCCCGGACAGATCCAGGTACTCCAACTGCTTCAACGGCGTAAGCTCCGCAACGTCCGGGTCCCCCACAGTCGTATCGGCCAGTACCAAGCGGCGCAGCGAATTCAACCGCCACAAGATCCTCAGGTATCTGGCCTCAAGCGGTGCCCCTCTAACGTCTAGCTCACGCAATGCTGGCAGCCGTGCTAGTGCCGCAAAGTGTGCGCCCTGCACCCTAGATCCCTGCAACGCCAGCTTGGTCAAACTTGGGCACAGCTGTGCCACCAATTCCATGCTCGTGTCACTCAGTTCGGCACTGTTGATCACCAACTCCGTCAGTTCCCGCTCCGTGGCAATGTTTACCAACCGCGCGTCATCAATTGGCACCCCATCCACTTCGATGATCGAAACGTTATCGATGTAGGCAATAACATCGATATCGCGGACCGTGCCTTCCCAGCCGCGCTGCCAATGGTTGCGTGACTCTCTCGTCACCCGAACTGCGTGCGTCCCGTCGTCCAGCTTCTCGACCGTCCCGCCTTTTGCGGCAAACCAGTCCATCGCATCCTTGTGGGACAGCGGGATCACAGAGTTTGCCTGACAGACGCTCGCCGCCAAAGCGACAAGTAGAGCGAGGAAAATCTTTTTCATAGAACGAGGGTCCAGTGGCGCAGCAGACACACACTAACTGTACTCGCACGCTGCCAAACGCCAAGCGCGCCTTGCCACCCTTTCATCTGCCACCTTAGCACTCCCGCTTACTCGGCGCCCCGGGCTCCGCTGTCGTGGACATCGCCAACGCCAGTACAACCATCATCAAAGTCTGCAGGCC
>DMTJ01000519.1 GCA_003477185.1 Lentisphaeria bacterium | reverse complement strand
GGCTGGGAAGTCTGGGCTGACGGCATGGAAGTGACGCAATTTACCTATTTTCAGCAGGTTGGCGGCTTTGAGCTGCGCCCGGTCCTGGGCGAGATTACCTACGGGCTCGAGCGCATCTGCATGTTTATTCAGGGCGTAGATAACGTCTTCGACCTGCAGTACAATAAGCAGTTCACCTATGGCGACATTTTCCACGAGAACGAAGTGCAGTTCTCGGCGCATAACTTCGAAGTCGTGCGCATCGAGTCCCAACTTCAGGCATTCAGCGAATTTGAGCAGGAGTGCGAACGCCTCTGCGAACGCGTCCTGCCGCTGCCCGCGCTCGACTATTGCCTGAAGGCCAGCCACGCGTTCAACCTGCTCGATGCCCGCGGCGCGATCTCCGTCAGCGAACGCCAGGGCTACATCCTGCGCGTCCGCAATCTAGCGCGGATGATCTCAGAAGCCTTTCTCAAGAATCGCGAAGCGCTGGGCCATCCACTGCTGAAGCGCATTCCGGGTGCGGAGTCCGCAAAACCTGTCCAGGTAAAGGCTGCGCCTGTGTCGCTGGGCGAGCGCGAACCGCTGCTGTTTGAAGTCGGTGTCGAAGAGATGCCGTCACGCGTTTTTTCCTCGCTGCTTGAGCAACTTCCCCGCCTGGCCAAGAAGCATCTGGCGGACAGCAAGCTAGAGCCTGGTGAGCTGCGTTTATTTACCACACCACGGCGCTTCACGCTGGCGTTTGATGGGATGCTGACGCAACAGCCAGACATTGCAGAAGAGATCAAAGGCCCACCGCTGCGCATCGCCAAGGATGCCGACGGAAAGTGGACCAAGGCCGCCATGGGCTTTGCCAAGAAGGCCGGGATCGAGCTCGATGATATTTCCACCAAGGAGATTAAAGGCGAGGCCTACTTGTTTGCGCGCCGTGAGCAAAAGGGCCGTTCCGCTCTGGAAGTGCTCTCTGAGGCGTTGCCCGCCTTGCTCAGTGACCTGCATTGGTACAACGTGATGCGTTGGGGCGATGGTGAGACTGCGTTTGTGCGGCCTGTGAAATGGCTGCTCGCCAGCTTGGGTGGCGCCGTCGTGCCATTCAGCTTTGGTGGCATTCAGACCGGCCTGGTCTCGCGTGGACATCGCTTCCTGCATCCCGGTGATGTCGCAGTGCCGACCGATGCCGATGGCTATCTAGAAGCGTTGCGCAGAGCCGATGTGCTGGCCGATCACGAAGAACGCCGTGAGCGCATCCGCACCTTACTCCACGACACCGCGAAGGCTGCTGGCCTGACTTGGCGCGAAGACGAAGGTCTTTTGCATGAAGTAACCTACTTGGTGGAACAGCCCGTCCCGATCCTCGGCCGGTTCGATGCGGATTTTCTCCAGATTCCGGACAAGGTCCTGGTCTCTGAGATGAAGGTTCACCAGAAGTACTTCGCTCTGAGCGACAGTGACGGCAAGCTAGCCAATGCTTTTGTAGCCATGGCCAACATGCGCTGCAAGGACGAAGACGTGATTCGCAGCGGCTTCCAAAAAGTCCTGGGCTCGCGTTTCGCCGATGCTCGGTTCTTTCTACAGGAAGACACCAAAATCACCCTCGCAGCTCGCGTCGAGCGCCTCGAAAAATCCATTTTTCAGGCCGACCTCGGCTCGATTTCTGCCAAGGTTGGGCGCATCGGTGCGCTCACTGCCTGGATGGCCGACGAGATTGGTGCGGACTCCGCAACGCGCGAACAGGCACTCCAAATCGCGCAGCTGTGCAAAAGCGATCTCTGTACTGACATGGTTGGCGAGTTCCCAGATCTGCAGGGAGACATTGGTCGCTACTATGCCCAGATTGAAGGCCTGTCGAACACAGTGGCAGATGGCCTGCGGGATCATTACAGCCCCAAGAGTGTGAATGGTGATCTACCGACCTCGGATGAGGCCGCGTTGGTTGGGATTGCTGACCGCATCGACTCGCTGGTGGGCATCTTCGCGATTGGCAAAGCACCGACTAGCTCGGCGGATCCGTACGCCCTGCGTCGTGCCTGCCTGACCTCCATCATGCTGGTCGTGCAGCGTGGCTTCCGGTTTCGGCTTCGGGCCTTGGTCGCGCAGGCCTTCGTGGCCTACGGTGAGACCTTGGCAGGCGTCGACCAAGCCCCACTTGTGGACGCGATTCTGGAGTTTTTCCGCCAGCGGGCGGGACGCTTGTTCGGCGAAATGGATCGACCAGACATGCCTGGACCATTCGCACGGGACAGCATCCAGGCCGTGTTGGACGCAAGCACGCCGTGGGGCGATCTCAGCGATCTGGTCCGCCGGTTCGAAGCCATGGACGCGTTTCGCTCCCGTGCGGACTTCGCAGATGTGGCTGCCACCTTCAAGCGCTGCAACAACATCATTAAGAATGAGCGCGAGACCGGCGAGATCCAGGAAGCACTCCTGGAGCAAACTGCCGAGCGTGAGTTGTACGCGGCGCTGAACGCGGCCGAACCAGTCATCGTTGCGAGCATGCGGAATCAGGATTACGTAGCCGCGCTCTCCCACGTTGGAACCCTCCGCACTGCCGTCGACACCATCTTTGATGTAGATAGCGGTGTGATGGTGAATGCCGAGGACGCGGACTTGCGCCGGAATCGGCGGCTGCTGGTTCAGCAGGTGATCGACCTGGTGGCAAGCGTTGCGAACTTCGCAGTCATCCAGGGCTAGCGGTCCCGCATGGCGGAGCTGCCGGAAAAGTCCAAGCCCGAGAAGCGCCTGACGCATTCCAAGTCGGAACGCGCAGCGCAGGCTCGGCGCATTGGCCGTCGGCGCCGTAAAGAGCGGCCCGGCAAGATCTCGCATTTGGCTGCCAGCGGCGGTGCGCCGGCCTCGCTGAGCAAGTATTTTCGGCTTGGGCTATGGGGCGTGGCGGCCGTCATTTTCATCGGCATGATGTTGACCAACGATACCGCCGAGCCGCGTTCGGCGGATACCATTCCACCTGGCACTCCCGCCCCATTGGTTGAACAGCCGGTCGAGATCCCCGGCTGCAAGCAATCGGCGACCGGGCAGATGCCTGTGGTGGAATATCTTGAAGACGGCAGCGAGTTTGCCCAGAAGATGCAGCTCGAGGCCTCTCGTGAGGCGAGCTTGCCGGTCGAGATCGTGAACTCCGTAGGCATGCGCTTCCGCCTGATTCCCGCGGGGCAGTACGTCATGGGCTCTCCCGAGAACGAGGCCGGACGCGCCGTAGACGAGGCAGAGCACGTGGTGCCCATTCCGCGCCACTTCTATATAAGCGCCCATGAAGTCACCCAGGAGCAGTGGAAGCAGGTGATGGCCGAGGCAGTCACCGATCCGTCCGACCCCAAACAGCAGGGCGCCAAGCGCCCCGTACAGGAGGTCACCTGGCGCAATTGCAATGCCTTCGTCAATGCTTTGTCCGAACTCGAAGGGCAGCCAAAAGGGACCTATCGCCTGCCCTTGGAGCG
The DNA here is from genome assembly GCA_003477185.1 of Lentisphaeria bacterium. Taxonomy (GTDB): domain Bacteria; phylum Verrucomicrobiota; class Lentisphaeria; order JABSQK01; family UBA12247; genus UBA12247. The sequence continues at coordinate 3,153 of DMTJ01000519.1, read as the reverse complement.
TGAGTGGGAGTATGCCTGTCGTGCAGGGACCAAGACCACATTTCACGCCCGCAGCGAAGAGCTGTGGCGCTTTGCCAATTACCTCGAAGAGCACGCTGCCGAGACCATGCCCGTGGGCACCTTGCGGCCGAACGCGTGGGGCCTTTATAACATGCACGGCAATGTCTGGGAATGGTGCGCTGATAACTTCGCCGACTACGAGTCCAAGGAAACCCATGAGCTCCATCGCGTGATACGCGGTGGAAACTGGTATATCACCAAGCTGGACTGCCGGTCCGCCACCCGTTATCGGCTGCCGCCGGACTCCCATGGCAACTTTATTGGTTTTCGCGTGGTCCGATTGCTGACCCGCGATCAGCTGGAACAGAAAACACCGAAGGAAAGTAAACCATGAAATTGACGTACTGCCTGACCATCCTCGTGGCTTTTGCGATGTTCGCAGAGGAGCCAGAAGCTGCCAGAAAATCTGCTTTAGCGGCGCTGGAGAATCCTGTCGCCCCCAAGGCACTAGAAGCGGACGCTGACTTTCAAATCGCGATTAAGGTCAAGCACGGGCATTTGCGCGAGTTGTTTATTGGATGTGCCGAGGGCAGAACGGATGGCTTTGATCGTCGGCCGCGTGGCGCTGGGCTAGCCGCAATGTTCGACGAAATGGCACCGCCTCCCGGGATCGGCACTGGCTACACCTACCTCGTCTCTCCCGACCGACGGATGCAGCTGTATAAGGACATCCGCGGGCCTCAGCCCGAGACGCCGCAATGGGTGCTCTTTGCCAAACCAGGTGACAAGCCCGTCACCTTGTCCTGGGACAAGTCACAGATTCCCGCGGGAAAGATTCTTTACTGTGCAAAGTGGGATGGGGCAGCCACGGATGTGACGGAGATCGTCGATTGTGCGAAGTCCGCATCTGTGACCCACGACGGCTTCGTGTATTACCGTTTTTGGCTGGCTGCCGCTAAGTAGCGGGGGCGGGCCGGTGCAGGGCGCTATTTCTCCCGGTCTGCTGCTTTGATGCGCGAGAACCCTGTCGTAGCCCCGTTTTCGGGCGCGCGAATCTGGACTTGTGGGGAGATCTGCGCCCTAAAGATCCCCTACGACTGCCGTCTCGCAAGCTCGGCTGAGACGGCAGTCGAAGCACCGCTTTAGCGGGCGAGGCTTTTGGCGAGCGGCTGCGCCTTCAGCCCTGTGGCTCCCGGACCTTGGCAGGGAGCGTCGGGCGCAACAACAGGCAGCCGATTATGCCGGCGACGGCTGAGCCGATCAGGATCGCGACCTTACCCTGCTCGGAAAAGGTGCCTTCCTCGAAAGCCAGCGCCGTCAGAAATAGCGCCATGGTGAAGCCAATTCCTGCCAGGCAGGAAACGGCCGCTAGCTGTTGCCAGCTGACTCCGGCTGGCTTGTCGGCAATGCCGGTCTTGATCGCCAGATAGGTGGCAAGCAGGATGCCGACGGGTTTGCCTAGCACCAGACCGAGAATGATTCCCATGCTGACCGGGCTCATGATCCCACCAGCAGAGTCGCCGGTCAACGCCACGCCGCAGTTCGCGAGAGCAAAGATCGGCAGAATCGCGCAGTTTACCCAGCCGGCCATGGCTGCCTCCAGGCGAGTCACCGGTGGATTGATCCGCCTCGAGTATTTTTCCAGCTTCGTGGCCAGTGCGCGGGACCGCTCATCCTCGAGTAGCGATAGTTCGCTGTCCCCGCTGCCGAATTGCTCGAGTAGTTCCTTGCTGCGTTCGATGAAATGAGCTCGCTCAATATTTCCCTTGGCAGGGATGGTCATGGCGGCGAGAATACCCGCCAGCGTGGCATGAATTCCCGACTGCAGAAAGCAGAACCAGACCCCGCCGATTCCAACGATGAGATAGGGAATAGTGGACCAAACGCCGCGGAGATTCATCACGATCATGATTGCGAAGCATCCCATTGCGACCGCCAGATAGGTCCAATTGACGTCGCCGGTGTAGGCAAAGGCAATGACCAGAATCCCGCCGATGTCGTCTACGATTGCCAGGGCAGCCAGAAACACCTTGAGCGCAAGGGGGACGCGGCGCCCAAAGAGGGACAGGATTCCGAGGGAAAAGGCGATGTCCGTAGCCATCGGGATGGCCCAGCCCCGCATGCCGTCGCCGCCCAGATTTACGAGCGCGTAGAAACCGGCGGGTACGACCATGCCGCCGATTGCGGCTGCGATCGGTAAGGCAGCCTTGCGCATGGTGGCTAGTTCGCCAGCGATCACCTCACGTTTGATCTCGAGGCCGACGACGAAAAAGAAGATGACCATGAGCGCGTCGTTGATCCAGTGCTGTAGAGACTTGGTCAACTCTCCATGCCCAAAGTGCAGGCCGATCTCGGTATGCCAAAAATGCTGGTAGTTGTGGTGCCAGCAGTTGGACCAGACGAGGGCTGCGATGGCACCGATGATCAGCAGGATGCCGCCGGCGGCGCTTTGGTGGCTGAACCGGGCGATGTCGTCGATGAACGTTTGGCCGTCGGTCTGATGGGGCTCGCGCCCGTAAAAGGTATGATTCTCTTCGCTCATGAATGTCCGAATGAATTTAGAAAGAGCTGTAGGATGGGGCGCGATGTAATTTTTACGCCGCGCAAGCCAAATCTACACCGCGATTGCGTGGCTTCCGCCTCGCTGCTCTCGGTTTGTTGCGGTTGTGGCAAATACGTCCCCAGCAACAGCCAACTGATGGGGAGCAGTACAGTCCAATGGAGGGCGTTCAGCGGGATGGCCAAGGTGAACCACAGTGTGCTGGCGAGAGCGTTTGGCCAGACGAGCGAGATCGGGAGCAGCGTCAGTTCCGAGGCTGCAGCCAGTGCGGGCTGCGTATCCGCATCACTCACGAGAGTCAGCAGCAGCCAACTGCCAGTGCAGTGCGTGACAAACACGCTAAGCAATAGCCAAAGCGGGAGCGGAATCTGTTTTGATGGTCCCAAGTGCTGGTACCTCTCGCTACGCGTCTTCCGGAGTGTCGGAGCGCTCCGGCGCATTGATCCGAAACACTTTTAGCTCCCGATACAGCGAGGTTGCCAGATCCGATTTTGCGAACCCAGCAACTTTTAGGCCTTTGATGCCGAAAAACTCCTGCATCTGCTCCGCGCTGTAGACCTGCACAATCGGATAATCGGCGAACGCCTCAAGGC
>DMTJ01000555.1 GCA_003477185.1 Lentisphaeria bacterium | reverse complement strand
ATCCGCGCGGGATGATCAGGTCTATATCGCGATCCAGGCCCAAGATCGCGGATACATCTTCGCGCGTCTCTAATAACACGAGCCAGCCCTCGGGTGCTCCCGCGGCTACGGCCGCGTCATGCATGACCGTGGCCAAGGCCCGGTTGGACTCGATCGCTTCACGCCCACCTTTGAGTAAGACGGCGTTGCCGGATTTCAGGCAAAGCGCAGCGATCTGCACCAAGGCATCCGGGCGAGACTCGAAGATCACGCCAATCACGCCGATCGGCACGGATACCCGAAACAAATCAAGCTGGTCCGCCAACTCAGTCGCGCATTCGGTCTTTCCCAAAGGGTCGGCCTGCCGGGCCACACTGCGGATCATGCTCACCACATCGTCATACTTTCCGGCCAAATCCAGCCTCTTCAGCAGCGGCGCATCCAGTTCCCCGCCATCTACGGCTCGCTTCGCGTTCTGCACGTCTTCACAGTTCGCCCGCAGGACCGCGTCCTGCTGCGCCTCTAACGCCTGCGCCATGGCCTCCATGGCCGCGCTGCGCTGGTCGTGCGATTGGGTGGCGAGAATACGTGCGGCTCTCCGCGCACCTGCTGCCTGCTCCGCGATTGTCATCGCCTTCTCCGTGGGGTGAAAAAGCCAATAAGATCGTGGCTGCGTTGGCCATTGCCAACCTCAGACCTGGCAAAGCCGAGATTCAGCCCTGGCTTCATCCCAAGCACCCCAGAGGCCCCGAGAGCCAGACCACGACATTATTGTCGCAAATCCGGGACCTACTGAACTAGCCACACACACACATAACTCACTCCTCCACAACACTTTACGCACATAAATAGGAACCTCTGGCACGGTTCATGCTAACCATTCGCAACATCTCGGATACAAACTTCGGCAAAGGAGACCACAGCCCCGTATATCCCGTCACTCATTCGCGATTCACTAGACACAACAACTGAGGAACACAAAAATGAAATTTAATCGATGGATCACCGTAACCGCGCTCTTCTGCCTGCTGGCAGGAACAGCCCTAGCCCAGGAAGCCCCTCCAGCAGTCGACGCCGCTGTGGCTGCTGTCGAAGGACTCTCCGAAGAAGCCCAAGGTCTCGCAGACTTTGCCACACGAAAGACGGAGGCCGAAGCACAACTCGTCACTCGTGGCGAGTTTGTCGCCAATAACGTGTGGATGATGGTCTGCGCGGCGTTGGTCTTCATTATGCACCTTGGCTTCTCCTGCCTCGAGACGGGACTGACCCGCGCCAAGAACACCACCAACATTTTGTTCAAGAACGTCTGTATCGTGGCGATTGGCATCCTGACCTACGCCCTGATCGGCTTTAACCTGATGTACCCGGGTGGAGATTCAGCTGGGGCTTGGTTTGGCTTCGCCGGCTTCTTTCTCGACACGGCCAATGCGGATGTCACAGCCGGCTACTACAATGGTGCCTACACGTACTGGACGGACTTCCTGTTCCAGGCCATGTTCGCGGCCACCGCTGCCACAATCATCTCCGGTGCAGTCGCTGAGCGCGTGAAGCTCTCGACCTTCCTAATCTTCACCACCCTTTACGTTGCGATCTGCTACCCGATCGTCGGCATGTGGAAGTGGGGCGGCGGCTGGCTCGATGCGGCTGGGTTCTATGACTTTGCTGGTTCCACCATTGTCCACTCAGTCGGCGGCTGGGGCGCTCTCGTCTGCGCGTGGATGCTCGGACCTCGTATCGGCAAGTACGTCGGTGGCCAAAGCCGTCCGATCATGGGCCATAACCTCCCGCTCGCTACCATCGGCATGTTCCTGCTGTGGCTCGGTTGGTTCGGTTTCAACGGCGGTTCCGTGCTGTCCGCCGAGCCCGGTGCTACTTCGCTGGTCCTCGTGACTACCTCGCTCGCTGCTGCTGCTGGTGTCGTATCCGCGATGGTTGCTTCGTGGATCGTTCAGAAGACTCCCGATCTGACCATGATCCTCAACGGCGCGCTTGCTGGCCTCGTCGGCGTCACCGCCGGTGCGGACCAAGTCAGCCCGACCGCGGCCATCATCATCGGTCTTGTCTCGGGTGTCCTGGTCTTCTTCTCGGTTTTGGGCATTGATCGCATTCTGAAGATCGACGATCCGGTCGGTGCAATCTCCGTGCATCTCGTCTGCGGGATGTGGGGCACACTTGCTGTCGGCATATTCAACAGCAACTTCAGTGTCTTCACCCAGTTGAAGGGCATTATTGCAACTGCCGTATTCTGCGTCACTTTCTCAGTCATCGTCTTCGGCCTGCTCAAAATTCTGATCGGCATTCGCGTCAGCGAAAAAGAAGAACTTCGCGGTCTGGACATTAGCGAGCACGCCATGGAATCGTATGGCGGCTTCCAGATCTTCACCACGCAATAGGTTCAGAAGGAATATCAATCATGAAACTGATTATTGCATTCGTTCAACCAGAACGCACCAATGCTGTCAAGCAGGCGTTGCATGACGCCGGCATCACCAAAATGAGTGTCAATAGTTCCCTCGGCTGCGGCCAGCAGATGGGCTTTGAAGAGCACTACCGCGGGAACAAAGTGGAGATCAACCTGCTGAAGAAGGCACGGTTCGAAGTCGGCGTCAACGAAGAATTCGTGGACAAAGCAGTCGAAGCCATCGTCTCTGGCGCCAAGACTGGCCAGATCGGCGACGGCAAGATCTTCGTCCTCCCCGTCGAGCAATGCATCCGCATTCGCACCGGCGAGACCGGAGGTGACGCCGTCGGCTGATCTCCCTGTCATGACGACACAAAGGCGGTGCTGCCACCAGGGCGGCACCGCCTTTTTTCGTGTTAGCGGGGGAAGTCTTTGAATGTCCAACAGCAAACATGGAATTTTCAAGGTCCAAGTCCGGCAAAACGTGCGCGACGGCCTCCGCCTTCATTTGGCAATTAGAAATTCCCTGTTGGCTGTTGGATATTGAAGTCGTCCAATTCTCAGTTCAAAATTCACCGAGCGGCAGTACTGTCTCTAGCTCCGCGGATTACCGCTCAACAGCAAACGGAACAGAAACACCATGAGTTTCGCGCACAGCCAACACGAAGCACTCTTCGCCCTCGAACAGGACGGGTACTTCGGCCGCTTCGGCGGTTCCTTCATTCCGGAAATCTTGCACTCCACTCTCGAAGAGCTCAAGCAAGCCTTCGTCAATGTCTGCCTGCAGCCGGAATTTTGGCGGGACTACGTGGAAATCATGCAGACCTATTCCTGCCGCCCTACCCCCATCACCCACCTGGCGAATCTCAGCAAGGTGGTCGGCGGCGCCCAGATCTACATGAAGCGCGAAGACCTGAACCACACAGGCGCTCACAAAGCGAACAACGTCATGGGCCAGGGGCTGCTAGTCCAGCGCATGGGCAAGAAGCGCGTGATTGCCGAGACCGGTGCCGGTCAGCACGGCTTCGCCACAGCCACCATGGCTGCACGCATGGGCTTCGACTGCACCATCTATATGGGGGCTGTCGACGTCGAACGCCAACGTCCCAACGTGTTCTGGATGGAACAG
>DMTJ01000158.1 GCA_003477185.1 Lentisphaeria bacterium | reverse complement strand
ATCTGCGGCGTTGCGTGTCGCACACGTACCTACGGGTACGCGTCGCTCCACGCGCCTGGCAGCTAACCATTCGGCGCTCCCGCCAAATGTAACAGTCCAAACCGCCGCGGTATGAGAAAGCAAGGAAACTTTCCGCGAGTTCTGGAGCCAACCGACTGTCGATGCTGCCAAGTCCCACCTGACCAACTGGTGTAGGCACGCCCAGGAGAAATCCGTTACTGCGCTGACTGCCATTACCAATATGATCACCAAGCACAGCGAAGGGGTGACCAATTTTATTGAGCAACGAAAAACCAATGCGCGCGCTGATAATCTGAAAGGTAAAATCCAGCACCTGAAGGCCTCTGCTCGCGGATTCTAGTCCTTCGACAACTACCGCACGAATATCCTCTTCCATCATGGGCACCTTGACCTCAGCCCATGAAAAATCCCGTAGTGCCCGGCAAAAAGTAAAAAAACTTACTTGGTCAGGCCCCCGAGTGGGGCGAGTACGAAGGGCTCGCGCTCTTTGGCGGGCCGACGGTGGAAGACGTCGAGCAACGGCTGCACGATCTCTTGCTCGGCCTTGAGGGCGGTTTCGCGACGACGCTGGGTGGACTCTTCATCACGAATGTTGCGTTGGAGCTCGCGCAGGCGGGTGTACTCCCGCGGGGTGAAGGTGATGGGGCGGTTGGTCTGGCGCCAGCTCAGGCCCTGGAGTTCTTTGCGCATTTTGTCGAGGGCAGCCTGACGCTGGTTCCACTGCTGGTGCAGCAAGCGCTCGTAGACCGACCAGGCGCGAGTCTCGGCGACGACCGCGCGTATGCCAAACGGGGAATCTTCGAACTTGTGATGCAGGTCTCGGTATTGCAGGGCTAGTTCCTGCAGCAGGGAGGCTTCGACGCCTTTGACCATGAGCTCGACTTCTTGGCGAACTAGCTTGCGGAACTGGCTGCCCTCGTAGAGGGTGTCGCCAATGAGCGCGTTGGCCGTGGCCTGATTGAGAAGTGCGGCAACGTGCGCTTGGGTGGTCGGGCGGGCGAAAGGGATGCGCGGGTCGCCGCCGAGCCGGTGCAATGCCAGGAACTTTTGCCAGGCTTTCATACCATGCGCATCGGAGATGCGGGCTCGAATCCAGCTCTCGACGAAATCCCGCTCCTTATCGGTGCCACGCAGAACTTGGAGATCGAGCCAGTCGATGAGTCTGCCAGTGGCAGCGTAGGGTTGGTCGGGCTGCCGCCACTCATGGTAGGTGACGACACCGCCCAAGCGGGAAAACAGGCTGATTGCGGACTGCGCTGCAGCAAATTCGTAGTCGAGCTCGCCAGTGCCGACGAGGATAGCAAGCTCTTTGTGATACAGCGGGGCTTCCTGGGGCAGCAGCCCAGGTTTTAGAATCACGGCGCCGGCAATCGCGCCGGGGCGCTGCCAGCTGATCTCGGCTGCGACCATGGCGCCGGCGCGCAGGCCGCCGACATAGACACGCTTCTCGTCGATGTTCAGAAAGCGCCGCAGATGGCTCATCGTGGCTTCGCAGGTGCGCCAGTTGTCCTGAAACCGCAGGATGGGATTGCCGTCGCGATCCTTTGGGTAGCTCATGCCTACGGCAATGAAGCCGTGCCCACGATGGGCGAGGGCGGCGGGGCCAATGTCGGGAAAGCGGTCGGGCTGCCCAAACCAGAACATGATGGGGTAGGCGATTCGTGCATCGTAGGCCTTGGGCGTGTAGACGCGCAGGTAGGGGTGCATGAGGCCGTGTTGGCGTATGTTTGTCTGCTGGCCGGCTGGGTACGGCACGTCTGCCTGGGTGAGGCAGGCTGCAAGGCAGAGAAGTATGATCAGGGGCGATTTTGCCATGGTAGTGTCCGTCAGGTCGCGAGGGCGCGGGCGATAGTGAGGCCTAGAAGTACGGCAATCCCGCCGAAGCCTAACTGTGCCACAACATTGAATAGCGCCAAGCGGTGCTGATCGTTTTGGATCAGTGAGATGGTTTCATAGCCGAACGAGGAGAAGGTGGTGAAGCCGCCAAGGAAGCCGGTAATGAGCAACAATTGCAGGTATTTCTGCTCCTGGCTAAGCAGCCCGGCGGCCAGGCCAATGAGCAGGCAGCCGAGGCCGTTTGCCGTGAACGTCGCCCACGGAAACCCTTGCGGGCTCTTGAGAAAGTGACTGATCAGGTAGCGGCAAACGGAACCAGCAAAGCCGCCGACTCCAACGAGAAGCAATTTTAGTGGCATATCGTCGAAGCCGGGCGGGGATCAGTAGTGGATGACGGTGCGGATGCTTTTGCCTTCGTGCATTAGGTCGAAGGCTTCGTTGACCTGCTCAAGCGGCATGGTGTGGGTGATGAAGGCGTCTATCTGGATTTCGCCTGCCATGGCCCGGTCGACAATGCCCGGGAGCTCGCTGCGACCTTTGACGCCGCCGAAGGCTGAACCGCCCCACCAACGACCGGTGACCAACTGAAAGGGGCGCGTGGAGATTTCCTGACCGGAGGCGGCAACACCGATGATGATGCACTTGCCCCAGCCTTTATGGCAGCACTCGAGCGCGGAACGCATGAGCCCGACGTTTCCGACGCACTCGAAGGAGTAGTCGACGCCGCCATCGGTGAGATCGACAATGGCGTCCTGAATCGGGGTGTCGCCGTAGTCTCGGGGGTTGATACAATCGGTGGCACCCAACTGACGGGCTAGATCGAATTTGCTGGGGTTGACGTCGACTGCAAGGATGCGACCGGCTTTGGCCATGACGGCACCCTGAATGGCGCTGAGGCCAACGCCGCCGAGACCGAAGACCGCGACCGTTTCGCCAGGCTGGACCTTGGCGGTGTTGAGCACGGCGCCGACGCCAGTGGTGATGCCGCAGCCGAGCAGGCAGACTTTTTCGAGTGGTGCAGCTTTATTGATCTTAGCCAGGGCGATCTCGGGTACCACGGTGTACTCGGAGAATGTGCTGGTGCCCATGAAGTGGAAGATGGTCTTGCCATTGAGCGAGAAGCGGCTAGTGCCGTCGGGCATCAGGCCCTTGCCCTGCGTGTTGCGCACTGCTTGGCAAAGGTTGGTCTTGCCGGACTTACAGAATTTGCACACCTTGCATTCAGGCACATACAGTGGGATGACATGATCGCCCACTGCAAGGTCGGTAACACCAGCGCCAATTTCGACTACGACGCCACCGCCCTCGTGCCCGAGAATAGAGGGAAAGAGCCCTTCAGGATCTGCACCGGAGAGGGTGTAGGCATCGGTATGGCAGACGCCGGTTGCCTTCAATTGTACGAGAACTTCACCTGCTTTTGGGCCAGCGAGATCAACTTCGCAGATTTCGAGTGGCTTGTTGGCTTCCCAGGCAATTGCGGCTTTGGTTTTCATCGGAGTCTCCGTGTTGGTGTGAGGGCAGAGCGGCTCAGTCCTGACAGCCGCATGCGTAGAGTTTTTCTCGCGCTTCCATCTGTGGAATCGCGTCAGTCATGATCTGCTGTACTGTGCGGCCGTTGCGGAGTTCGCAAAGCCATTTTTGTGCAGGATTGCCGTGGCGGATTATTTCATGCAACGGGGTGATGACCTCGGTTAGGCAATGCTCGGTGATGGTGGACGTGAGCCGCTCCAGTAGGTCGTTGAGTTCGTCACGCAGCCAGACTTCGCGGCCATCCTGCCAGCGTCGATAGCGGGCGTCGAGGCTGTTGCGGGCCGCAGCTAGGTTATTGTGGCGCTCCAGACCGACCAGTTCCCGCTCGCGAGTGGCCGCGGGTAACCAGGTGGATTGCTTGAGTGGATCAAGCTGAGGATCTTCGAGGACGGTCCAGATGCGGGCCTCGAACAGGGCGGTGATGGCGAGCAACTCGAGGATACTGTCGATGCGGTCGCAAATGCGCAGCTCGAGCCGGTCGAGTTGATGGGGCGTGCCATTGCCATTGGGGCGGACACTGGCCCAGAGGTGGCGCACGTTGTACATCTGCTGGTCTTTCAGGCGATCGTCGACCCAGCTGACGAACTGGCTGTGGCTGGAGAACATAGGGAGGTCTGCGGGCGTGAGCGGGAAGCGGTGCCAACGAAAGGAATGGAAGCCGGTATCCACGCCATTATGAAAGGGGGAGGCAGCAGACAGGGCGAGGTAGAGCGCAGACTCCATGCGCACAGTGCGCCAGGCGCGAAGGTTCAGCTCTGGGTCGTTGATGCCGATATTGATGTGGGTGCCGGCGGTGACGACGGCGGTGCCGTAGGTGTCCTCGATCAGGGTGTGATAGCGATTTGCCGGATCCGAGCGCATGAAGACGCCGTCGTCCTGTGGCAGGCAGCTGCCGGGCAGCAACGTGTAGCCGCCGAGCTTGTTCAGGTAGCTGCGGAGCTGGGTGCGACGGGCGAGCATCTCGCAGCCGAGTTGTTCGTAGCAGGGCAGGGGCTGGCTAGTAAACTCAATGTTTCTCGCATCCGGTTCCTTCGAGAAGCCTTGGAGATCTGCCGCCGCGCGATGTGAGAGCGGTTTGGCGACGTAGTCGTTGGTTCCGGAATACACCTCTTCTTCTAGCCCTTTGAGGAGCCTCATGCGTAGCTCTCCGCGAGATCTTCGATGTAGCGAATGACCTCGTCTTCAAGAGTACGGCCGTAGATGGCGTTCATTTCCTGCAGGCATGTGGGAGAGGTGACATTGACTTCGATCAGAAAGTTGCCGATGACGTCGATCCCGACAAAGTGGAGGCCGAGCTCGCGGAGGTAGGGGCGCAGGACGCCAATGATCTGCAGGTCCCGTTCAGTGATCTCGGTGGGCTGCGGACGGCCGCCAGCGAAGAAGTTGTTGCGGTGGTCCTCTTGGCCGTGCACGCGCAGCACCGCGCCGAGTGGCTCCCCGCCGAGCAGCAGAATTCGCTTATCGCCGGTGGCTGCCTCGGGCACGTGTTGCTGAATAATCACGTGGTTACTGCCGTGATTGCTGAGTGTTTCGAAGATGACGCGGGCATTCGAATCATCCTGACGCACGTCAAAGACGCCCATGCCGCCAAAGCCGTCCGTGGGCTTCATGATGGCGCGGCCAAACTCGGCGAGAAACTGCGCGGCATCATCGTAATGCTGTGTGAGCAGACCGGTTGGTTGGAGGTCCGTGAACTGCATCGCCCAGATCTTCTCGTTTACAGTACGGATGCCAGAAGGCCGGTTGATGACGGGCGTTGTCTTGGGAAGATGCTCCAGTAACCAGGTGTGGAGCAAGTACTCTTGGTTGAACGGTGGGTCGGTGCGGATGAATACGGCGTCGATCTGGCTGCCGCTGAGCACGGTGCCCTCGAAAATCTGGAACGGGGGTGAGGCGGCGCGATCCGGCTGAACCCGAAGGACGCGGGCATGAAGCTCGCCATGGTGTAGGCTGAGGCCGTCTCGATTCAAATAAAATACGGCGTGGCCACGCTTTGCTGCCCCCTCCATGAATGCGAAAGAGGTGTCCTTTTCCTTCTTTATTGTGACCATCTGGTCCATTAGGAAAACGATATTCATGGGCTAAAACACACTTTTCTACACACTCGTACATTTTCCGCTGGTAAAAAGCGAGTACTGTAGGCGCGCGGGCCTCGTGCGCAAGGCAGGTCCAGCGCCGCACTACCAAAGCGCTGCATGTAAAGCAACCAAAGCAAATCGAACTAGGACTTCTATGGCTTATATCGTCGTCGAGAACGGTGCCTTGCAGG
>DMTJ01000275.1 GCA_003477185.1 Lentisphaeria bacterium | reverse complement strand
AGCCTGATCTCAAAAGCGTCTCGACATCCAGATAGTCTGCGCCAGCCGCTGGCGTGCTGATCCAGCGAAGCCCTGCGCACAAGGCCAACTCCTCCGCACCTGCGCTCCACGTCCAAATCGCATCTGCGCCCTCGCGCAGCATTGCGCTTCGTTCAGCGCCGTACTCCGGCAGCGCTGTCACCACCCAGCCTGGGAGAGTGCGGAGCCGAGCCAAGACTGGCTCGTTCGCGGCCCAACAGGCCATTTGCTGGTGGTATAGGTCAACTAGAAGACGAAAGCCCATAACCCCTCCAGAAACAGAAAAGGCCGCGCTTAGCTAAGCGCGGCCCTCCCGACGAAAGATTGTCGTGTAGCTGTTAAGCGACGCGATTAGCCTGCGCTGCGTTCGCGTCGCGGTGTTCGGCACAGAATGCGACCACGTATGCCAACAGCGCTGTTGCAACGGGAATGCCGAACAGGTCGGCGGCAGCAACGCTGGAACCAACTGCCAGCATCACAGCGTAGCCAACGGCAACAATCAGAACAGCGGCCGGAAGTGCGCGGCTAAGGGCCTCACGGGCAACGATGATTTCGCTAGCTGATGGCAGGCGACGGAGGCCGAAGACCAATAGAGTCAGGGAAAGCAGGATGATGCCCCACTCGCCCAGCGCTGGCACGGCCAGTATCAGATTTGCTAGAGTGGGCGCGTTGAAGTCGTTGTAGTTAAGGACCCAACCCGTCCCAATGATCTGCGTACCTGTGTCTACCGCGCTCGAGCCCTCAAGGTCGACGTTGAGTACGTCGGTGCCAGCGTCACCGTTGAACTCGATGAAGATGTTACCAAGTGCCGCGAGAGCTGTTTGCGTGACGGACACGTCATCGTTGCCGCTGCCCGCATTGATGATCAGGCTTCCAGTGGGATTGGTGAAGTCGATCCGTTCGAAGGTCGCCCCCGTGGCTTCTACACGAGTCTGGGTGCCAGCAGTCACGCTGCTGACCACGATACTCTGCGCAGCGCCAGTGTTGTCGTTGATGATTACGTTGGTAACGGTCCCGTTGACCTCCGTGGGCTCGAGGCCGGTGAAAGTCAGCGTATTGCCGTCGAGAGCAACTGAACCGTCAGTCACATTGACCACTGAGTACGTCAGCGTATTGCCGTCAACATCGGTGAAATTCATGCTGTCGACACCGCCTCCGCCACCGCCCGCCACGGTAAACTGCGGCATCACGCCACCAGCCAAGTCGAAATTGAACACGTCAGTGTCGGTACTGCCCTGAATGGTGACCGACTCGGCCGCGCCGACAAACGTGGCAACTTGGCCCCCGACAGAGATTCTGAAGTTCGGACCGACGCGAACGATTTCGAATACATCGTCGTTGCCATCCCCCGATAAATTGGGATTGACAGCGCTTACGTCGACAACCCGGGATGTACTGACCACCAGCTCGTCCAAATAAGTCGGGGCTGCAGCCGATGTGGCAATCTCAATCTCGGCGATCACGTTGTTGGTTTGCACCATGTTGAGCCATGGACCTGGCTGTGTTGCGCCCTTCGCAGTGGAGTAGCCATTTGCATCGCTGATCTCCGAACCATTTACCGACACCTTGTAGCGGTTGCCGTCGTAATTTGCAGTGACCACCAGGTGAACCCATTCGAGATCTGCAATCACGGGGCTTGACGTCAGCTCGTACCAGGCACTGCCACCGTTGTCATACCAGACATTTACCTTCCCAGAGAGATCATCGACATAGACAGCGAGCTGGTCGCCAGGGGCACCTGTTGGTTGCACACCACTGCGAACGACTTGCACGAGCATCTCGGCAACCACTTCGTGGTCGGCCGTACCAGCCACGGTCAGCACTGCATCCTCTTCCACGGACAAAACTTGGGCATGCCCACCACTGAGAGGCGCAGTACCACCGCCGCCAAGATAGGAGGCCAATGAAGCAGGTGCCGCAACCACAGTCGCTGTGCCACCAGTCGTGCTGGTCCAATCACCTTCGTTGGCAATGTCGTAGTTGATCGCTTGCGATTCGAAATCCTCGTCAGCGGGGGGAGTGGCTGCAAGTGCGGTCGCTACGCTAAAGCAGGCAACGACGGAGAGTAGGAAATGTCTCATAAGTCTGACCTGTATCCGGAGTGTGGGGTTTTGAGCTGAATGGAAACTGTCACGGCCCGTACTTTACCCCAGTTGTGGGCCGCGACAATCGAGTTTCGCAAATTTCCAGATATTTGATCGATTGCGCATGAAAATTGGCGCAGAACGCAGCCAGGCGCGATAATTACACGATCGAAGTCTAATTCCAAGATTGCTTCAAGCGAATGACAGCACGTACTTCAGTCGCGAACTTACGTCACAAACAGACGCGAAACCGCCATTCGGCCGTAGTTCCCAAGCGCGCGGTCGCCAGTCGGGCCATAAGCGGAACCGGCGAGTCGACAAGGTGGAAGATGAGGCATGTAAGAATGAGCGTCCGGGCTTTTGATCGAAAAACACGGTCTCATTGACCGTCGGCATTCCCGCGATCGGCATCCCCGCCCCCAATAGCCGAATTTTATCCAAGCGTCTCCTCCCGAAGTTCGGGGCGTTTGCGTCCCAATCCAGCCGCCCAAAAACCTTTCGTTTCGGGAAAATGGCTGCGATCCCCGCAAAAAGAGACGATGGAGGGTGTTGGGCGTAACAACGACCACCACCACCATTCTAAGCGACATAAAACCGCCGCGCAATGCCAGGGACAGCGGGCCGGAACTGCCCCTCCCAAAAAAACGCCATCCTAACGGCGGACAATGGTGGTCCAACACTCAGGTGACGCAAAGGCTACCTTAACACGGTAGTCTCTCACCCAGAGGTTCTCTCAGGTCTCTGTCATCAAAGCCAGCCCTGCCGCAGCGGTTACTCGTCGCTAAAGGCGGCGTCGAACGCCAGACCAGAGGGCGTAAAGTCGACCTGCTTGACAAAAGCACAGGCCTCGGTAGCGCCCTGCTCGCGATCCATGCCGCTGTCTTCCCATTCCACGGAGAGTGGTCCCCCGTAGCCAACGCGGTTGAGCGCGCGGATGATCTCTTCAAAATTCACTTTTCCCCGTCCAATCGAACGAAAGTCCCAGAAACGACGATTGTCGCCGAAAGACAAGTGGCCACCAAAGACACCAGCCTCGGTCGGAGTGTCACTCCACTGCACGTCCTTCATGTGCGCGTGGAAGATACGCTCGCCGAAGGTGTCAATGAACTTCACGTAGTCCACACCCTGATAGCCGAGATGGCTTGGGTCGTAATTGAAGCCGAAGGCAGGGTGCCCGTCCAGCGCATCAAGCGCCGTCTGCGCGCTGGCGATGTCGAAGGCGATCTCAGTCG
>DMTJ01000105.1 GCA_003477185.1 Lentisphaeria bacterium | reverse complement strand
GAGCCGGATGGGCCCATGATCGAGAGAATCTCGCCGCGGTAGACATCGAGGGAAATTCCTTTGAGTGCCCAGAGCTCTTCCTCGCCGGTGATGTAAAGTTTCTTTACATTTTCGGTGCTGATGATGACATCAGCTGTGTCGATCTTCTTCTTCATGCTAGTGAAAGTCCTCGCTGTTGAAGTCGAGCTCTTCGGGACGCGCGGCTTTTACGATTCGACCATCGGCGATCCAAAGGATGCGATCGCTGCTCTGGAGCATCTTCAAATCGTGGGTTGCGGAGATGATGGTGACGCCGAGTTCTTCCTGGAGCTTGACGAACAGGTCAATCATTTCTTGGCCGGTGTTCTGGTCAAGGTTGGCCGTCGGTTCGTCTGCGAGGACGATCTCAGGCGAGTTGGCGAGTGAGCGGGCAATGGCGACGCGCTGTTGTTGGCCGCCTGAGAGCTCGGCTGGTTTGTGCAGCAGGCGATGGCCAAGGCCCACAAGCTTGAGAATCTGGATGGCCTTCTCGCGGGCTTCTTCGCCGTCGAGCCCGGCGAAACTCATGGGGAGCATGACGTTCTCGAGGCAGGTCATGACCTGGATAAGATTGTAGCTTTGGAAGATGTAACCGATCTTGCGGCAGCGCAGCCAGGCTAACTCATCGGTATCAAGCTGGGCAATGTCGACCTGGTCGATATAGACCTTGCCGGAGGTGGGCTTGTGGAGGGCGCCGATGGCGTTGAATAGAGTGGACTTGCCAGAGCCGGATGGGCCCATGATCGAGAGGTACTCGCCTTTGTAGACGTCGAGCGTGGCACCGCGCAGCGCATGGGTGACTTGGTCGCCCATGCGGTAGGTCTTGATGATGTCGACGCCACGAATGATGACGGGCCGGCCTTCGTTCTCGGGGAGGGTGAAGAGCGCTTTGAACTTTGTGTGGTCTAGTGCTTTCATGGGGGCCTTAGACGTTTGAACGCAGGGCGTGCGCGGGGACCATGTTCGAGGCGACATGGGCGGGATACAGGGCGGCAACGACTGAAAGAACAATGCCGACAATTACGCAGACGATGCCGAAGCCAAAGAGCGGCACCAGTGGCAGTGAGCCAGCGACCATGGAGATTCCGTAGCTGAGGGCGTAGGCGATGATGGAGAACAGGGCACCGACAATGGCGCCGACGATGCCGCCGGAAAGGCCCATCATGGAACTCTCCAAAAGAAAGATCTGGCGGATAAATGCAGAGAGTGCGCCGAGGCACTTCATGGTGCCGATTTCGCGGAATCGCTCGGTGACGGACATGAGCATGGCGTTGGTGATGCCGATCACGGTCACGAGCAGCGCAACGGCGCCGATCCAGATGCTGCGAAATTTGTCTTTGCGGGCCTGGGCTGCTCTGCGGGCGAGCTCCTCTTCGGTGAGCTCGCGGGATAGCTTGACGAACTGACCGTCGAGCATGCCGGCGGGACTGCCGCCTGGGGTGGTGAGGGCCAACGGCGTCTGCCCGAGGAGGACGCGCCAGTCGCGGTCGGGTAGCGTGTCGCCGCCCATGACGAGGACAAAGGCACTTTCGGCGATGAGCTGGTCTCGGGGTACCGGGCGCAAGGCGGTGAGCTTGCGGGGAATCTGTGATTCGGTGCCGGATTCGACTTTAATCCCGGCGGCGCCGTCGGCGATGATGCGCTCGAGCACGCGGGTTTCGACCTCGCTGAGCATGCCAGCGGCGATGAGCGTGATGTTTTTGCCGTCGAGCGTCGGGAGATCGGCCTTCATGAAGTTATTGATGCGATCGACTTCTGCGCGCTTGGCATCTTCTTCGCTGACGCCTTGCTTGATGAGCTGCCCGGTAAGGATGGACATCAGGAAGGCGATGCCGCAGATCACGCCGGTGATCGTGACTACGCTTCGACCGAGCCGAATACGCAAGCCTTGAAGCACGACTTCCAAAGCGACCGAAATGGGAAGTTTGATCTGATTCTGAATCTTGGGCATAGGCTAGGCTCTGTGGAGGTGCGACGGGGGGATATCATAGTACTAGTGCAGTGATTGGCAATCGGCATTTAGGCCTTGCCCGCGGTGTAATGGGATAGGACTTGGTGACGCCGTGGCTCCCGACGACGCCATGCCGCGCTGACTCTCCGGATGACGCCGCCACCGCGAGACGCGAGTGATGAGTCGCTCATCCAAAAACACACTGTACCAACAAGCGACAGGGGCGGGCATCATTTCTCTTGCTTCGTAGCTTCGGCCCGCCGCTGGTCCAGTACTCGCTCCAGGCCTTGCTTTGCAGGTGTGTAGTCGCGATTGCCGCCAAGCGCGCGGCGATAGGCCTGCTCTGCTTTGTCCCATTCTCCGCGACTCTCAAATACCCGGCCAGCACCGGCAAGCGCTTGAAAGCTCCACAGGTGTCGGCTCGCCACACGTAAGAACGCTGCTAGGGCGTCGTCTTCCCGTCCCAGCGCGAATAGCGTATCGCCCTGATTGGTGCGCAAGGTGTGGTTGTCGGGGGCGTGCGCGAGGCCTTGCTCGAAGCAACGAAGCGCTTCGGGATGGTTGCCAGCGTGTCTGTGTGAGAGTCCGAGGTTGTTCCAGGCGACAGGGTTGGTCGTGTCGTAGCGAAGTGCGCTTTGCCAGACCGCGCGGTCGTTAGACCAGGTCTGGACGGCTGGGACGGTGAGAATTGCCAGGACCAGGCCCCCAGTCCCACATAGCCACTGCGTGCGGCGGCTGCGGGCAGCCTCGCTGATCAGGAACCCCAGACCGATGACCGCGAGGTAGCCGTAGCGATCGCCGGTGAGGAAGTCACGGTGTTGCAGGACGATCACTGCAGCTGGTACCAGGAGGATGGCTGTAACTCCCAGCCCGGTGCGCAGCGAGCGGCCGCCCTTCCACAGGACAAGAAGCACGGCGCAGACCGCGCCCAGCCCCGCAATCACGCGCCAGGTCGGGGCAGTGAGCGTATAGAACGAGCTCAACCGGATCGGGACCAGCAGGTGGCTGGCCCAGTGCCAGGCCAACGCAGGAAGCAGCCGCAGGCGCTCTGCGAGCGGCGGCAGCTCCGGCGCACCTTCGGTGGGCAGAACGCGGGAGATTGCGAAGATCGCAATTGCCACGATGCAGCCAGCACCGAGTGGGAGCAGGACCGTGCGAGGCCGGCCCTTGAGGTGCCAGGCTAGCAGCGCAAAGACCGCTGGCAGCACGATGATGCTAGGCTTCGCCAGGCAGCCGAAGGCGAAGGCAATCACAGCCAGCCAGCAGAGCAAGGCTCGCTCTTTGCGAACTCCGCACACAAACAGCAGTAAGCCCGATAGGGCAAATAGACCGCTCAGCAGGCCCTTGCGGCCCATGGCCCAACAGACGGCCTCGGCCTGCAACGGATGGATGGCGAAGACTGCCGCCCCCAGGCACGCCGCCACAACCGACCGCGTCCCAGTCTGAAGCTTGGTGAGAAGCGCGAAGACCAGAAGCACATTCGAAAGGTGCAGCAGCAGATTCAGCAAGTGCGTTGTGATCGCGTCCGGTCCGCCGAGCCAGCGCTCCAGCCAGTAGCTGAGATAGGTGAGCGGGATGTAGAGTCGCTCGCCCTGCACGCTGTCGATCCTGAATAGAGCCATGGCCTGATCTTGGCGGATTGCGGGATTGGTGGTGATGAATTGCAGATCATCCCAATTGGTGTAGGGAAAACCGAGCGCCTGGCCAAAGCACAGGATGGTGACCGTGAGCAGCAGCCCGATCGCAATCAGCGTACGGAACCGGGCAGCTTCAGCCATGGTGGTGCGGGTCGAAGGCGTTTCGGATTCCGTCGCCGACAAAGGTCAGCAGCATCAAGGCGACCGTCAGGATGAGAAAGGTGGGCACAATAATCCAGATGGCATGCAGGTTTTCCTGGCCCTGGCTGAGAAGCTCACCGAGGCTCGGAGCCGGGTAGCGAACGCCCAGTTGCAGGAAATCCAGGCTGGTCAGGGCGAGAATGCCGCCGGTTGCCTCGAATGGAAAGAAGGTCACCACTGGTGTCAGAGAATTTGGTAGAATATGGCGCAGCATGATCCGCCAATCTGGTTGCCCGAGAGCCTTGGCTGCGCGCACGTAGTCGAGGTTACGAGCCTTGAGAAACTCAGCGCGGATATAGGTGGCGGTGCCCATCCAAGCCGTGAGATTGAGGATGCCGAACAGCACCAGCAGGTGTTGCAGGTCGGTAATCTGCCAGCGGGCCAGAAACGAGCTGAGGATAATAAGCAGATAGAGCCGTGGCATTGAGCCCCAAATCTCGGTGACTCGCTGGCCAAGCAGGTCGACCCAGCCGCCGAAATAGCCTTGGATGCCGCCGATCAGGCAGCCGAGCACAGTACCGGTAATCGCGAGTCCAAGCCCGAAGAACATGGCGATGCGGAAGCCGTAGACGATGCGTGAGAGTACATCCTTACCCTGAGCATCTGTGCCGAGCAACTGGCCGTCCCGATGGCTGCTTTCGTAGGTACGCTTCTCGTATTCTACGTATTCGGGCCACGGCGCGGCCAGCTTGGCGCGGCCGGACTTGGGCTCCCGCATTTCAGACCGATAGCTGTGGCGATAAAGCGGCCAGATGAAACGATGGCTGTGCTTAGCTGCTTCCGGAGCGGCCTCCGCCGTCGCATCGTCGGCAGGCGGTGCTTCCAGTTCATCACTGAACTCATCACTGAATTCATCATCAAACTCATCGCTGCTGCCGAAGACCGACTCCAGGTCCTGCTCGCGAATGACCCCGTTCAGAAAGTCGATCAGCTCACGGCTTTGATAGTCCTCGATCTTGATCTCGCCATCGCCGCCGAAGTCGGCGAGAGAGTAGCTTTTGACGCATGGGAAGTACCAAGCACCGTCGATTTGCATCGCCAGCGGTTTGTCATTAAAGATCAGCTCGGCGGGGAGGCTGCACAAAAACATGGCCGTGAGGATCAGTGAGCTGTACCAAGCAATCCGATTGGACCGAAACCGCTGGATCGAGGCATGGAGTTCTGGGTTGATCATCAGCCCTGACTCTCCTCAAAGCTGATTCTGGGATCGACAATCACATAGGAAAGGTCAGTCAGCAGCTGCCCGATCAGGCCAAGGATGGTAAAGATAAACAGGCTTCCGAGCACGATTGGGAAGTCGCGGTTAATGACGGCTTCGTAGCTTAGCAGGCCGAGGCCGTTGAGGGAGAATACCTTCTCGATGAGCAGTGAACCGGCAAAGAACATGCCTAAGAATGCGCTTGGAAAGCCAGTGATGAGCGGGATCAGGGCATTGCGCAGAATGTGCTTGAACAGGATCTTGCGTTCGCTCAGGCCCTTGGCGCGAGCTGTGATCACGTATTGTTGATGAATCTGGTCCAGAACGCTGTTCTTGGTGAGCATGGTCATGGTGGCGAAGTTCCCGATGCACAGGCAGAGCACGGGGGCGATCAGGTGGTGGGCGTAATCCAGAAGTTTCTGCCAGGCGGACCAGCCTGCGTAGCCGGGCACCTCTGCGCTGTTCAGACCAGCCAGCGGGATGACCTCGACGATGCGTCCGTCGCCTGGGCCAAATAAGACTAGGAGCAAGATGCCCAGGACAAAGCCTGGAATGCTGTAGCCCACCAGAACCACTGCGCTGGAGGTAAGGTCGAACTTGGTGCCGTGGCGGGCAGCTTTCGCCAGGCCGAGCAGCAGGCACACGGTGTAGGTCAGGAAGAAACTGATGATCCCCAGACTGGCCGATACCGGAAGGCACTCCTTTACCAGCTCCAGAACGTTTTTATTGTAGTAGATGGACTGCCCGAATTTTAACAGAAAGAAGCCGTGCCAGTTGCTCCAGTTTGTGATGCTCTCCGCGAACGGCTGATTCAGAAACACCTCACGGCCGCTCCCGCGGTCGCGCACTTCAACTTGAAGCACGGTCAATGGCTCGCCGCTGCTTAGGGTTGGCTGCCCGGTAATCGGGTCGAAGGTCTCGTCGTGTTCTACGCTCAGCCAGCGGCCGGTTTCTGCACAGAATGATAACTCGCTGTTCTGCCAGCGATTTACGCAGGCATAAAAGGTGTCGTGATGCCGGGCGACGATGCAGTTTCTGCCATTGGCGACGAACTTGGCCGCGGTGCCCGCGGCGACTTCCTCGTCACTGACGATGCTGTCCCGGCCGAACCAGACCAAGAGTCGTAGATAGCGCTCCCAGCGTGGGATGTTTACGCCGTAAAGTCGGCGGAGCCGTGCCTCGAGATAGGGGTCCACTCGTTTGCGTTTGGCATCGCCACCGCTGGATACTTCGCCGCCGCTCTGGCCATCGTGACCTTGCAGAATCGCCTGAACCTGGTCCATGGGGCCCCCGGGGACGAACTCCGAGATCAAGAACGTAATGGTGAGGATGCCAATCAACGTTGGAATCATCAGCAAGAGTCTGCGAATGATGTATGTGGTCATGCGGTGCCGTGACGGTTGGCGGGGCAGGAAGAGCGGAACCCTACTATTCCATATAAAAACTGCGAGCCAGACCTCGGAGTCATTGAATATCCAACAGCCAACATGGAATTTCCAGTTAACATTGGAATCAAGATTGCGACTTCCGTGTGGTTCGTCTTTCCTTGGACATTCGAAATTACCTGCTGGCTGTTAGATATTCGATCAATTCGTCCACCGTGAGGACCTTGCCAGGGAGCGCAACGCCTGGGATTTCTCGCCAGGCATCGAGGATATGTCCGTTGCCGATGCAGGGCCAAGGTGGGGGAGGGGCGTGCCAGCGCTCGCCATCACGCATGTGGCGCCTGTCACTTGCGAACTCCGCGAGATACTGATCACGCCGGATGGGACGGAACCACGGCCAGTACGCTTTTGGCCAGGTTGGATACTCCGGAAAGCTGGCGTCCAGATACAGCGTCAGCGGCGTTGGCGTGGGCAACCGACTGTCCAGATCCAACGCATAAAGCTCGTCCTCGTGCTCAGCCAGGAGCCAGACGTGGTAGTCCCAGAAAACCGGATCACCGACGGCTGCGCTGCGCTGTGCAAAATAGGGGATACAACGACCGGTGTTGCTGACGATCACCGCCCAATACGATGCGTCGGGCAGTCGAGACAACTGGTGCCAGGCATTCTCCTCGCAGTAGCTTGCTGCGTAGGGGGCGGCCGCGAGGGCCTCGGCTATTTCAGTATGCCACGAAATGGGGAAACGCTTTTTCTAGTTCCTCTGTCATCAGAGAGGTTTTGTGATGGTAGACCTCGTCTCCACCAGTCCAGCCGAAGGCGCTGCGCTCGCCGTCTTCGTTTTTCTTGAAGTCAGAGGCATAACCTACCCATTTTGCATTCCACCCGTTCCGATACTTGCCGGGCCAATTCGTCTTCTCATGGATATGGCTGTGGAATCGACAAGAGAGCTTTGAGTTCTCGGCATCGACCATTCGTAGCGTAACAATGAGTGACACTGACGTTGCCCGTTCTTCTATCGGGCCGAAGGGAAGGTGGCGCAATCTAGGAAGCGCAGCCAGTTTTCCGATGTTCCGTTCGAGCGGCTCCATGATCGTTCTGCGCGTCTGATCTTTGCTGCCCGCTCCGAAACAGGGAGACTCCTCCCCTTCGTAGGCCAGGCGAAAATGCCCGCTGACATGTTTTGCCCTTGACCGGTCGATGCGGGGCGAGTCGCGTTCAAAACGCTGCTGCATCTCCCAGTGCCGACCCACACTAGATATGAAAGAATCGATATCCTTCCGGTCATGGGTCTTGTAGTCGGCCAAGGGCTTGACCAGTTCGTCGTAACGCTTTGTGAGAGCTTGCTTCATGCGGTGCTCCTCGGCCTCGAGCCACAGCCTGACCGTCGGGTAGCCATGGGCCTCAGCTGCCTCATAGCCATCCTTCTTGAGGCGTGCGAACAGCTGCATGATTGTGGCGATTTCCTTGTCCGCCTCGGCGTACTTCTCTTCGTAGTAAAGCGAATTCAGAATCGTGATGCGATTGCTGAGATTCTCTGTGAAGACCTTGACGGCGAGAGGGCTGAGTTGCTGGGTCTCGATCGTCAGGTAGTGCTCGGCCTGATTGGGGGCCTGTATCCCTTTATAGGAGGAGACGGTCAGGAAGCCGCCAAGTACGCCAACGACAACGACAATCAGACCGGCGATCTGGATTTGGCGTCTGGTTTTCGCGCGCATCGACTCCTGTTTTGCTTTCCAATCTGGTACCGCATCCTGCTGGGGCGCAGGTACGGCACCAGTTGCGGTATTGTAGCCACAATTTAGGCATACTACCTGTTTGAGAGCAATTAGAGATTGGCAACTTGGGCAATTCATAAGTCAGCACAATGCTTCTAGTTCCTCTAACGTCGCCGCAAGAACAGAGCAACCACCCGCCCAGAAGGTTTTGTCGGAAACGTCAATATCCAGTCGTTTTAGAAGATCTTCTGGTTTTTCGCTGCCGCCCGCCGCGAGAAGCTCGAAGAAAGACGGGATAAATGAGGCACCTTGCTCCTTGTAACGGGCGTAGAGTGATAGGACCAGCAACTCCCCAAAAGCATAGGCATAGACGTAGAACGGGGAGCGATAGATGTGCGGAATATAGAGCCACCACCAGGCATGCTCGTCGCCAAGCTTAACGCTGTCCCCGAACATTTCCTGCATACAGCTCTGCCAGAGTGCGTTATACGCCTCGGTCGTTTGCTCACCCTGCTCGCGTCGCAGTGCGTGCGCCTGCTGCTCGAAACGAAACATGGCGACCTGTCGGAATATGGTGGCGAAGCTATCCTCGAGTTTCCCGCACAGCAGCGCGCGGCGCTCAGCTGGGTCGGTGAGACTCTGCTTCAACTGCTCAAAGACCAGCATCTCGGCGAATGTGCTTGCGGTCTCCGCAAGCGGGAGGACGGGGTAATAGTCCAGCATGTGGTTGCCCGCTGCCAAGCGGTCATGAATGCCATGCCCCAGTTCGTGCGCCAGCGTGGTGACGTCGCGCGGCTTGCCGGTGTAGTTCATTAGGATATAGGGATGCAGATCAGGTGTCACGCCGGCACAGAAGGCGCCGCCCTGCTTGCCGGGCTTCAATTCGGCATCAATCCAGTCCTGCTCGAAGAACGGCAACACCAGCTCGTGCATCTCCGGGGAGAAGGCCAGGAATGAGTCACAGACCAGCTGCTTTGCATCTTCGTAGGCGATCTCTTTGCGACTGTCGGCGATCGGGGCGTAACGGTCCACATGGGTAAGTTCTTCCAGGCCCAGGAGACGACGCTTCAGCTCGTAATAGCGTGCTACCATCGGGTAGTGTTTTACGCACACGGAAGACATCGTATCCACGACTTCGTAGGACAGCTCGTTTGCCAGGTGGCGACCACCCTCTGGGCGTTCGATACCGCGTAGCCTGTCGGTGATCTGACGTTCGTTCAGCAGCGTATTGTAGATGAACGTAAGCGGGTGAGCATGCTCCTTCAGGGTGGTCGTGACGGCAGCGGCTGCAGCGGCACGTTCGGCTCGATCGCTCGAGTACACCTTGGCCAGAATCTCGCTTTGCGTCAGCGTCTGCTCTTCGCCATCCACAGACATGCGATAGACGGCGCGGCTATGAATCTCTGAGAACAGCCGGCCAAAAGCCGATCCACGCACGGGGCTGGTCGCAACCAGAATCTTCTCTTCAGGCTCGCTCAGATTGTATTTTGCCTGGGCGACCACGGTCTTTAGATAGTGCCCGTATGGCGCAAGCTGGTCGTCTGCCATCAGCTCCGTGAGTCGCTCCTCAGGGAGTTCGGCCAGTTCCAGGTCAAAAAAGACCAGTTTGCCCGACAGGGCTGTGATCGCCTCGCGGACGCTCTGCAGCAGGGCACCGCGCTCCGGATCATTCAAGTCCGTCGAGAACAGCAGGCTGGCGTAGCAGGATGGCTTCGCAGCTTTTCTTTGAAAAGCCTCGTAGTGATCCAGCGCAGCGCGCAGAGTCGCGGCATCCTGGCCTAGCTTTCCGCGCCACTGCGCCGCGAAATCATCGGCTTCTACTGACAGCTGGCTCAGGTCTTCCGAGAGTTTCGGGTCGGTCGGCGAGGTATAGAGATCGTCAAGATTCCAAGTCGGCAGCGTAGACATAGGCGGTTCCTTTGGGAGAATTTCGCAGATGCGTGTGGCACATCAACAGCTATAGCAGGGCAAACTGGGTCTTGTCCACGCCGCAGCCGGGGCACCACCAGTCGTCTGCGAGGTCCGCAAACCGGACTCCTGGCTCTACGGCCTGGGTGAGGTCACCTAGCGACGGGTCATAGACGTAGCCGCAGGGGATACAGATGTAGAGTTCGAACTCGTCGTCAGGCATTTTTCAGCGTGGCGTGGCTTTCGCGCAGCAAGTCTTCGGTCTCTGGCCAGTTGATACAGGCATCGGTGATCGAGACCCCGTATTGCATCGTCTCACTGACCTTCTGGTTTCCTGCTTGGAGGTTACTCTCCACCATCATACCAACCACGCTTCTGGTGCCGCCAAGTTTCTGGGCCAGGACGTTATCCCAGACCAATCGCTGCCGGCGATGATCCTTGTCCGAGTTGGCGTGGCTGCAGTCGACCATCATGTGTGGGCTGAGTCCGGTGCCAGCTAGCGCTTTGTCGGCGTTGGCAACGCTGGCCGCGTCATAGTTAGGGCCGTCTGTGCCGCCGCGAAGAATGAGGAAGCCGTCGTCGTTCCCTCTGGTGTTGACGATGCAGGTTCTGCCGTCGTAATCAATGCCCAGAAAACTGTGTGGTGCGCGCGCGGCTAGCATGGCGTCTGTGGCGGTCTTGAGGTCGCCACCGGTGCTATTCTTGTAGCCCACTGGCATCGAGAGGCCACTGGCCATCTGGCGATGGGTCGGCGACTCAGTGGTGCGCGCACCAATAGCCGCCAGTGCCACGAGATCGGAGATGTACTGTGGGGTAATCGGGTCAAGCATCTCGGTCGCGGCCGGCAACCCTAGAGCCACGATCTGCAACAACAGCTCTCGAGCCAGGCGCAGGCCACCGTTCATATCGAAGGAATCATCTAGATGCGGATCGTTGATCAGGCCTTTCCAGCCGACCGTCGTGCGCGGCTTTTCGAAGTAGACGCGCATGGTCACTAACATGGTGTCTGAGACCTCACTAGCTACGATGGCTAGACGTTGGGCATACTCTAACGCCGCATCCGAGTCGTGAATCGAGCAAGGCCCAACGACCACTAGCAGGCGGGAATCTTCGCCACGAAGGATAGAGCGCACATCCGCCCGTGCTGCCAATACGCATTCTGCTGCTTCCGGCGAGATTGGCATCGTTTCTGATAATTCTCTCGGGGAAATCAGAGCGTCAGTTCCAAGTATATTCAAGTCGTGAGTCGGTGTCATGCTGTGGTCCCGGGAAAAAGGACGCCACTATACAAAGTCGCGCGCGGTTCAGTACTCGTTCTCGGAACTGGGGAAGGTTCCATCTTTCACTTCCTTCAAATAGTCGCCTGCCGCCTGACTCAGTACGTCCTTCACACTCGCATAGCGTTTAATGAAGCGAGCGCGAAAATCCGTGATCCCCAGCATGTCGGGCGTCACCAGCACTTGTCCGTCACAGCCAACCCCGGCACCGATCCCAATTGTGGGGATCGTGAGTTTCTCAGTGATCTGGTCTGCCAGTTCTGCTGGAATCGCTTCCAGGACTACGGCAAAACAGCCCGCGTCTTCCAGTGCCAGGGCGGCATGTAGGACGAGGTCTGCGGAGTTCGCAGTCTTGCCCTGCAGGCGCCAACCGCCAAAGCGATGGACAGATTGTGGCGTGAGTCCGACGTGGCCCATGACTGGAATGCCGGCACGAAGAATGCGCTTGATCACCGGTACCATGGTGCGCCCGCCCTCGAGTTTTACCGCTTGTACGCGGCCGTCTTGGATCAAGGCCCCGGCATTTTCGACCGCTTTCTCGGCACTGACCTGGTAACTCAGAAAGGGCATGTCACCCACGATCATTGCGCGCTGTGCTGCCCGGGAGACAATCTCGCAGTGGTAGACCATCTGTTCCAGGCGCACGCCCAGCGTATCCTCCTGCCCGGCAAAGGCCATTCCCAGGGTATCACCGACCAGCAACATGTCGATGCCTGCTTGGTCAAAAATCTGCGCCGTGTAAAAATCATAGGCGGTCAGCATTGCGATTTTTTCGCCCTTGGCCTTCATGCGATGCAGCGTGTTTACGTTTACCCGTGTGTGTGGACTTGTCATTTTTTGTCCTCCTACTCGACTAACAGCGCCCCACCGGCGCTGACATAAGTGGTTTTTCCGGCGGTCAGGATTGCACTCTGGCCGTCCGAGCGGCGGGTGATTACGACCCGGCCAGATTCAACCGAGACCACACTGGTGGACCTTGTGACCGTAACCGTGAAGCGGGCTTCTTTGGACTCCGCGATGGTGTGTGGGGTGGCCAGTATCACCGGTTGGCTGCGGGGCTCCAGCAGAGCCTCCAGAATTCCTTCGGTGAGCAATAGTATCAGGTTCTCGCGATCCTCTGCCCGAACCCTCGTCTCTCCGGGGAGGTTGGGCGCGAACACCGCCGCTGCTCCGTTGTAGAGATTGATCCAGCTGTTTTCGGAGATCCTAATTCGTGCGGAGTCCGCAGCGGGAACGCGCAACACGTCGCCGCGCATGATGAAGTCACCGCGCGTCAGTATGATTTGCTTGTCCTTCTTGTGCGGCAGGACTTCTCTGTTATGGCGGATCAGTGACACGCCGGTAGTGATTTCGCTGAGCGTTCCCATCCGGTCATCGACGGAACTGGGAATAAGGTCGAGGACGACGACGATGCCGATCAGGCCGACTGTGGCGGCGATGTACTGCCATTTCTTGGTGCGCTTTGCCCGAGCCTCGCGCTGCTCTTTACTTTCCAGCGCATTGCTCGCCAAGCCGAACGGAAGCTCTCCCTGTGGGCCTACCGCTCGATGCTGACCAGTGGCCGCCGAAATGACATCGCGGCTGAAATCCTTGGCCGAACGCTCCGCGGCAAGTCGCTCAATAAAGCTCCGGGCGAACGACTCATCATCCATCGAATTAAGTGCCTGGGAGAGAAAGCCCGTAAACTGAAGCTCCCCGAGGACCCAGGCGGCATTCTCCCCACCATCACGAATCGCGCTCGCAACCTTGCGGGCGTCCTCTTCATTGATGACGCCATCGCGATACTCCTCGAGGAAGCGAGACATTTCTTCCCTGTTCATGGCTCTGTCTCCTCACTGGGTTTCAATGACAGGCGCAGTTGCATGCACCGCTTGATGCTATGGCGCATGCGCATCAGCTGCATAGACAAAGCTGCTGCGCTCACATTCATCGTTTCCGCCAGATCCTTGACGCTGACCCTGACATTGTAGCGAAGCTCGATGAGCTCCTTCTGAGAATCCGGCAGCTTTTGGATGCAGTGACGCATGGCCACTAGGCGATCCACAAAATTCTCATCCACAGCCTCTTCGGACTGCACCTGATCCGCCAGCGCATCGTCAATGATCGTGAGGTTCACATCACGCCGCACCCGGCGTGAGCGAAACAGATTCAGGATGCGATTTTTGCAGATCGCTCGCAGCCATGGCCCAAACTGTCGCGACAGGTCGAAGCGGTCCAGATGGCGATAGGCGTCCACAAAGGCATCCTGCACGATGTCATACACATCATTGGAGTCATCGAGGTAGCGCGCGGCAAAGCCGCGCAGTTTGGCCTGGTGCACCTGCACGAG
>DMTJ01000026.1 GCA_003477185.1 Lentisphaeria bacterium | reverse complement strand
TCGTGATATGTATGTGGACCAGACCGCGTTGCGCACGGGTTTCGAGGTATCGGTGCTGGAGGGGGTCGAGGCTATCTATCTGACCTACCTGGCGGTCTCTTGGGCGCTACGGCGTGGCTGGCCGTCCTTTTCGCGCGCCAACTCGTTGGTGGTCGAGGTCGGCGGGGGTAGCACGGAGGTGATGGTGCTACGCCGCGGCAAGATGGTCGCCGTGCACACACTATCGCTGGGGACGGTGCGGCTGGAACAGCAATTGCGCCAGATGTTCGGCACCCGCGCCTTTCTGCCTAAGTTTATCCGCGACAACCAGCACGCGGCAATGGACACCATTGGCCAGGAGTCGGACCTGAGCCGGGTTCGACGCTTCGTCGCGATTGGTAGTGATGTACGGGTAGCCGCGTATGAAGTGGGCCATCAGGCTAGCGATCACCACCACGTGATTCCGGCCGACGCGTTTCGCGACTACGTGACCAAGATGGAGTCGCTGTCCACGGAACAGCTGGTGCGTCGTCTGGAGTTGAGTTATGAGGATGCTGAAGCCCTGTTACCGGCGTTGCTGATCTACCGCGGTTTTTTAGATCAGACCAAGGCCGAGGAGATCATCGTGCCGTATGTGAGCATCCGCGACGGCATTATTCTGGACACCTTTCGCAGCGAGAGCCGCGGTGAACGCGAACGCATGGATGCACACGTGGTGGCGGCTGCAAAAGCGCTGTGCGAGCGCTACAATGGCGATGTTGGTCACGGCACGCACGTGGCCGAGCTAAGCCTGGCGATCTTCGATACGATGCAGCGCGAGCATCGCCTTTCCCCACACGAACGCCTGCTCATGGAAGTGTCGGCAATTCTACATGAGATCGGCCAGTTCGTGAATCAGAGCGGGCATCACAAGCACGGGCAATACCTGGTGGAGAACGCCGAGATTTTTGGGTTAGACCGTGACGACCGCCAGATCGTCGGCAACGTCGTGCGTTACCATCGCAAGGCGCTGCCCAGCAAGAGCCACCCATACTATATGTCCTTGAACCGTGAACAGCGGCTGGTGGTCTCGAAGCTGGCTGCGATTCTGCGCGTAGCTGATGCGCTCGATCGCGGGCACGCGCGGCGGATGTCTGGCCTAGCGATAGAGAAGACCGATACCGAGTTGGTGCTGCACGGCGGCGTCGATGATGTCGGCATCGAGCGCTTTAGTCTGGCGTCAAAGAGCGACCTGTTCGAGCAGGTCTTCGGGCTCAGAGCGGTATTGAGAGATTAGTGAAATGAACACGGCAAATCAACGGAACGACGCAGCTGAACGGAGGCCTCATGGCATCACTGCCCTTCTTTAATCGCGAACTCAGCTGGATCGAGTTCAATGCGCGCGTGCTGAATGAAGCATGCCAAGAGCAGCTTCCAGTCCTCGAACGGCTCAAGTTTCTGGCAATCGTCAGTTCAAACTATGACGAGTTCTTCATGGTGCGCGTCTCCACAATCAAGTCGGACCTCACGGCCGGAGACGTGGCCAAGTGCCCATCTGGGATGTGTCCTTCTGAGATTCTCGACGCTGTATCCGTACGCACACATGAGCTGGTGGCTACTCAGTATTGCGAACTTCGCAATGCCGTGCTCCCGAAGATGGCCGCGGGCGGGATGTCCTTGCCAGCACCGGCCGAGTGGTCGGAGACCATTACCCGCGAGGCCCGTAGTTTCTTTGACTCAGAGATTTTTCCCGCGCTGACGACCATTGCGGTGAGCGATGACGTGGCGTGGCCGCCATTCAGAAATATGTCTCTGCACATCGCAGTACTCATGCACGGAAACGACAGCAAAGAGCGCCTGGCGATTATTCCAGTCCCATCCGGACTCGGGAGATTTCGGACGGTCGGCGCGACGCGAACGTCCCGGAGCATCATCCTGCTCGAAGACATCATTACCCAGCACGTCTCGCTGTTGTTTCCAGGCATGGACATTCAGGAATCGACCGTGTTTCGCTTCACACGCGATGCCGACATGGGCGTGGACGAGGACTCGGATCAGGACTTTGTCGGGGCCATGTCACAGATTCTGACCGAGCGTCAACAGGGGCAACCCGTGCGGTTGGAAATTGCGGCCGGAGCAGCGCGCCTGCGTGACCGCCTATGCCAAGCACTGCAACTGGAAGAGCGAGACATTTACGATATTGACGGCCCGATCAATCTGACCCCGTTTATGGACCTGACGTTCACATCGGGCTTCGGCAAGCTAAGCTACGAGAAGTGGGGTTCTCAGCCTCCCGAAGACCTAAATGAAGAGGAGACGATCTGGGAGTCCATCAGCAAACGCGACGTCCTGCTTCACCATCCATATGAATCATTCGACCCGGTGGTGGATCTGCTACGCCAAGCTGCGGTCGACCCAGGCGTGATCGCCATCAAGATGACACTCTATCGCACCAGCGGAGATTCCGCGGTGATCGACGCCCTGATCCGGGCTGCAGAGAATGGCAAGCAGGTGGTGGTGCTCGTCGAGCTGAAGGCGCGCTTCGATGAAGAGCGAAACATCCTGCGGGCTGATCAGCTTGAGCGGGCCGGGGCGATCGTGATTCACGGCATTGCCCAGCTAAAAGTACACTCTAAGATCACCATGATTGTGCGCCGCGAGCCCGAAGGCATCCGCCAGTATCTGCATCTGGGCACGGGGAACTACAACGAAAAGACTGCCAAGCTGTATGTGGACATGGGCCTGCTCACGGTGAATCGTGAACTGGGATTTGATGCGGCCCGCTTCTTTAATGCAGTCCTCGGCTACGCAGAAATCCCGAATCTGCAGCACCTCGTGATGGCCCCAACCGGCTTGAAACGGCGGCTGCTGGTTCTAATCCGACGTGAAGCCGAGCGCAGCAGCGAGCATGCGCCGGGGCTGATCATCGCCAAGATCAACTCACTTGCCGATCCGGACGTGATCCGGGCGCTTTACGACGCATCGCAGAAGGGCGTGGTGATCAAGCTGAACGTACGCGGCATCTGTGCGTTGCTGCCCGGTATTCCAGGCGTCAGCGCCGGCATTGAGGTGGTCAGCATCATCGACCGCTATCTTGAACACACGCGCATTTTCTACTTCCAGAACGGTGGCGATGACGAGGTGTACCTGTCCAGCGCAGACTGGATGCCGCGAAACCTCGAGAAGCGCGTGGAGCTTATGTTCCCGTTGCTCGAGCACGCCCTCAAAGAGCGCGTTCTGGAGATGCTGAGGCTGTACTTCCGGGACAACCAGAAGGCGCACCGTTTGTTGCCAACTGGACGCAGTGAGCGAATTGAGACTTCTGATCCGCCCGTAGAGGCGCAGCGGACGTTACATGATCGCTCGCTCGAGATCACCGAGCGCCGCGATCAAGAGCGACGTCGCAGGCTCCAGGTTCGACGCCGTCCTCCGGGCACGAAGTAACCGCGTGAGCACGCCACTCTGGCTGCGGTTCGCGCGCCTGGATCATGCGCTTCGCCCGCTCTGGGCCCAAACCTTGCCAGCGAACTGGACCGCTGCGCTCTATTCCGCCTCGCGAAGCCGCTTCCTGTCGATGTTGAGCGATGCAAACTTGGGGACGGTTGCCAAGGCCCAGCACCCAGTCACCGTGATGGGCATTCCGTTCCGTAATGACTTGGGCAACGCTGCTGGCGTCGATAAGGATGGCTCCCTGCTCAATTTTCACCACGCCTTAGGCGCGGGCTTTGCCGTCGTCGGAACCGTGCTGGACGCTCCTCACACGGGAAACCTCTGGTCTCCGCTGGGGATGCGCTGCAATCCTTGGACGCCCCTGCCCCAGTCCGGCGGCGCTCTTAACTCACTCGGTCTGCCGAGCAAGGGCATCGATGTCGCCCTCGACACGATCAAGCGCTTTCAGGACGAGGTTCAACCCGAGCAGTTTCCGATCGGGCTAAGCATCATGGGCCATCCCGCGAAGGAGGGCGAGGCCAAATTGCGCGGCATAGTCGAATGCGTCCGCAAGGCCACCGGCGTGGTCGACTTCATCGAGATTAACGAAAGCTGTCCCAATGTCCAGCATGAGCAGGGGGATGTAATCGGCCGGTTGCGCTTGCTCGTCGAAGCACGCGACGAAGCGGGCAGCACCCCACTGCTCGTGAAGCTGGCCGAGATTCACCAGCCTGAGACCTTGATTCCCGGATTGCTCGAAGCAGGTGTCCGAGGGTTGGTCGCGACAAACACCCAGAACGCCTACGAGGCCTATGCTGCGAAGATCGCGAAAGGCGATGCCCGGCTATTTCGCTATTACACGAACACGCATGCTGGCGGGCTCAGCGGCCGGCCCATTGCGGGGTTCGCAGCCCAGCAGATCGAGCAAGCTAAACAGCACATCCCAAAAGGCGCAGACTTCTCACTGGTCCATGTCGGCGGCATTGAAAGCCCTGAGGATGTGGACCGGAGTCGTAAGATTGCTGAATTGCGCGAGTGGTACACCGGCTTCTTCGAGCGCCTAATCCTGTGTGGCCCCGCCACCCTTTACCGGGACATGACCCAGCGGTAGCCCAAGTGCTCAGCCGATACACGGAGCTGGCCTGTCTTGAGGCCAGCGTCGCGGCACGCACACACGCGATCTGCAAGATCACTTCCCAGCTTTGAGTTTCTCGATGATCCCCTGGGCATCTTGAGCCTTGGTGATCATCTCACCGTACGAAATGACGCCTTGCTCGTAAAGAGCGGTGAGATGAGAGTCCAGGGTGTTCATCCCGTACTTCGCACCAGTCTGGATGTCAGAGGTGATCCGGTAGGTCTTGGCATCGCGAATCAAGGCCTTGATCGACGGTGTGCTGACCATGATTTCGAACCCGGCGATACGACCAGGCTTGTCTTTGCGAGGCATCAAGACCTGCGAGACCACAGCAACAAGCGATACGGACAGCTGCGTGCGGATCTGCTCTTGCTGGTCGGTCGGAAATGCATCCACAATACGGTCGATCGTGGGAGCGGCGCCAGTGGTATGCAGCGTGCCAAAAACCAAGTGACCGGTTTCGGCGGCGGTCACGGCAGCCTCGATGGTCTCCAGGTCTCGCATTTCGCCCACGAGTATGACGTCAGGATCCTGACGCAGAGCGCGTTTGAGGGCCTCGCCAAATGACGGGACGTCAACGCCGACTTCTCGCTGGGTCATGATGCAGCGCTTGTGTGGATGGTAAAACTCGATTGGGTCCTCGATGGTGATGACGTGGCATTCACGCTCGATATTGATGACGTTGACCATGGAGGCCAAGGTGGTGGATTTTCCGGAACCGGTCGGACCGGTTACCAGAATCAGACCGCGCGGTCGAAACAGCAGGTCCTTGACGGAGGTAGGCAGACCAATTTTTTCGAGCGTAAGCAGGTCATTCGGAATACTACGCAGGACCATTCCGATGCTGCCCTTTTGCTTGAGCACACTGACGCGAAAACGACCTTGGTCGCCGAAGGCGAAGCCAAAGTCACAGCCGCCATCGCGCCGCACCTTCTGCTGATTGCCTTCGGAGGTGATAGCCTGCATAAGGACCTCGGTATCATCCGCCTTGAGCGGGCCGGTATCAAGCTGCTCCATGCGCCCGCCCATGCGAAGAGTGGGCGGGGCACCTACGGAGATGTGTAAGTCGCTGGCGCCTTCGTCGATCACGAGTTGCAGCAGGTCGTTCATGTCCAGGTTAAGTGCCATGGGTGCTCTCCAGTTATGTGTACTTCAGGACTTCCTCGACGGATGTTTCGCCGGATAGGATGCTCATGACCCCCGCCTCACGCATAGAACGCATCCCTTCCTCACGAGCCTTGTTGCTGAGGTCGTTCGCGGGGCGGCGCTCAAGAATCAGTTCTCGGAGGCTGGTGGAAAGAACGAAAAGCTCGTAAAGGCCCTTTCGACCTCGGTAGCCAATGTCGTTACAAGCAACGCAACCTTTGCCATAGTAAAACTTGTTGTCCCCGATCTCCTCTCGCGTCATCTCGAGCATTTTCAATTCGTCGTCGGTGGGGTCGTAGCCCACCTTGCAGGAGGTGCAGACGCGGCGCACAAGCCGCTGCCCCAGCACGCACTCCATTGTCGAAGTGATCAGAAAGGGCTCGATTCCCATATCGGTGAGACGGGTCACGCTACTGGGCGCATCATTGGTGTGAAGCGTGCTCAGCACGAGATGCCCGGTAAGCGCCGCCTCAATAGAGATGCCCGCGGTCTCGAGGTCTCGGATTTCTCCCACCATGATACGATCGGGATCTTGGCGGAGAAAGGCCTTGAGCGCTTTCGCAAAAGTCATCCCAATGGCTTCGTTTACAGGAACCTGCATCAGTCCTTCGATCGCATACTCGACCGGATCCTCGGCAGTAAGCACTTTATCCTCGATGGTGTTGATCTCGCGCAGACAGGAATACAAGGTAGTCGTCTTGCCTGATCCCGTCGGCCCGGTCACCAACACGATACCATTGGGCTTGCGGATGAGCTCACGAAGCGTTGCCTTGATGTCGTCCGGCAAGCCAAGGACATCAAGGTCGAGCGAGATTGCACCTTTGTCGAGAATACGAAGCACGACGCTTTCACCGTACTGCGTAGGTAGTGAGGACACACGCAGGTCGATGCGCTTTCCAGAGATGCGCAGTTCGATACGACCATCCTGCGGCTTACGAGATTCCGAGATATCCAGGCCGGAGAGAACCTTCACCCGTGA
>DMTJ01000078.1 GCA_003477185.1 Lentisphaeria bacterium | reverse complement strand
AGCGAAGCGGAGTGGCGTTCTTTCCATCCCGCGTGGTGCACCACGACGGGCACCTCGGCTTCTTCGTGCCTTCAGGTCAAATCAAAGACTTTCTTGGTAGCCTATTGGGTGCAGAGCTATGCATTCGTCAACCGTAGATCCAAAGAGCTTCGTGCGATGACGCCACGCGCCGAAGCGCTCCGGGCCGGATGTCGCAATCACTCGCAAACTGTAGCAGGCTCTGATTGTTGCCTTGGGCCTCGAGAGAAAGGGACCGCAGGGATGGCGCGTCAACCGCATGTCCTCGTGCGAACTTCTACAATGCGTGCAAGGATGGGAGCCAGTTCCCGTTGCTCTGCAGCAAGCACAGGCAGGCGAATGCGACTATCTCTGCATCCGTAGCATTACGCTGGGCATCACTGAATTCCGCCTCCCACCTGTGCCCCACTAGCGTTGTCCGTGACGATACAGCCGGGTAAAAGACGGCGGCGCCAAACCGCCCAGACACTGATAGCAGGGCAGCCAAGCGCTGGGGAATAATTGCAGACAGGGTCCTCACGGCGGATAGTTTCGGCTGGCTCTGGCGGACTATCAAAGCCCGCGCGACGCGAGGGCTGCGCCGCTTAAAACCGCCACTTGAAAGAAAAACGACCTTTGGCATCAACGCTTGACCTTTCGCCCGTGCTTGACAAGGTTAGCAACTATTGCAATCACTGGGGCCGTGCCCCGATCCACTGCGAGGCTGCTTGATGGTGAAGACGTGTTTAATTCTGAGTCTGCTGATTGCTCCGCTGACCGGGTTCGGCGACATAAGTGGTCTCCTAGCAGACTTGCGCTCGAACGAGCCGGCCAAAACTCGCGTGGCTCTGCTGAAACTCAAGCGACTTTCGGTGGTGGCTGAGAGCCGCAAGGAAGTGTCCGCAGTATTGGTGCGCCTCCTAACGGAAGGCGATCCTATGATCCAACGCGGCGCAGCGGATGCCCTCGGTGCTTGGCAAACCGCCGCCGCCGTCACACCGCTCTGCGAATTTGCGAAGTCCGCAAAGACGCATGCCCGCGGGGCCGCACTCTCAGCGCTTGCCAGGAACGGGACGGAGCTCGCGTTGGAATGCTTGGTGACCGAGCTGAAAGCGTCGTGCGATTCCCATGCAATCCAAGCGCTACACCAGCTATCACCAGAGCAGCAAAGCGCCGTTGTTGAGCAGCTCATACCAGTCCTGGATGCAGCGGCACAGTCCCGCCTGACTAGGGCGCTCGACAGAGGAAAGCGCACCGCGAGCGCGCAAGTCACGATTCGGACGAAGCCGGACCTGGCAGAATTACGGGCGCTGGCTGAACAGATTGACCTCGACCCGCTTGCGGTGTTGCATGCCTTGCGGGCCGCGGGACTGGCAGGGGAAGCGGAGGCAATTCGTTTGCTCCAAGAGGGGCACTACGACATTGCCTGCCAGGCCCTTGCGGACATCGGCACGGCCGCTGCACTTCCACATCTCGCTACCCTCGCCAAAAGTGACAAGGCAGTGGTGCGCCGCATGGCCCAAACTGCTACGGCCGGCATTCAGAAACGGGCCGCTGCCAGCAACGATTAATACCACCTAATGCGGATGTGTATCTTATTTCTCGCTGGAACCGGGCTGGCAGCATGCCTGTACTACGCGATCCGCGCGCTCCGAATGAGAAGGCTGATGACCGGAACCCCGACCACGAAGATTGAGGATATCACTGGGGGGCTCACAGAGCTTTCAGGCCGGGTCCCAGATAACGCGGACATCCTAGAAGCCCCGATTAGCGGCCAAGAATGCGCATACTACCGCATTAAGATCGAACAATATCGATCCCAGAAAGATTCTGGCGGCTGGCACCAAGTCCTGGAAGCTAGCGCGCCGGACTGGATGACTATCGATGACGGGACCGGTATTGCCGCCATCTGCCTAGCAGACGCGACCTTCGAGTTGGGACGTGATATTCGCAGCGAGAGTGGTGGGTACAGCGGAGCTCCCGAGAAGATCCGAGAGCGCCTCTCCAGCAAGTATGGCTTCGACACCAAGGGCTGGGTCTTCAATAAGCGTCTCCGGTATACTGAATTTCGGCTCTCGTCAGGCGATATGCTCTACGCGATTGGGGAAGCCACTGCAGGCGAGCCACCGACGTTGAAGGCAGGGCCCAAGGGCTTGCTGCTCTCCGACAGGCCGGAGGCCATCCTGGCCGCGGAGTTACAGTTTCGTTTCGTTGGCTTTGCCGCCGGTGCCATTGGCAGCCTCATTGTGCTGATTTTGGCATTGTCCAAGTAGGCAATCCGATGGAAATGCCTCAAGTCTCGCTGCCTGAACAGCTGGAGCTGTACCGCGTGGCCCGGCGCCGCCGGGACCTAGTGCAACAGGCGGCGCGCTTGTTGCTGATGGCAGGCAGTGGTTTGCTCCTCTTCTGCGCCTTCGACTACTGGCTCCAACCGAGTTGGGTGGTGCGCTTCGCCTTGGCTGCGGTCTGGTACACCGCAGTCGGCATCAAGGCCGTCCGGCTCTTGCGGCGCTATGCGATACGCGCGTCGGACCTTGACATGGCCTGGGAGCTTGAAGCACGATTACCGCTGGGCGAGTGCCTCATTTCCGCGGTCGAGTTCTATCAGTCACCACAGCTGGGCACCTCGCCGGAGATGCTGGATTGGACGCAGCTGGACGCGCAGGTAGAGCTGAGCCAAGCCACCCCCGAAGAACTCTTTCCAGTGCAACGGGCCTGGCCGGTCTGTGGCGGGATCCTCATCGCGATCTTGTTGATTGGCTGCTTGTTGCTGCCGGATGGCATCGGCCGCTCAGCCCGCCGCCTGCTGGTACCTACGCCCCATGATGCCACGGCCGGTAGCTTCAGCCTGGGCATCATTTCTCCCGGAACCGGCAATGTGCTAGAGGGGAAAACCGTAGCCGTACGAATGCACTGCGAGGAATCGTCGCTGACGAACGTCTACCTCGTCGCCGACAATGAGTATGCCCAACACCGGATCCGAGCCGAGCTTGAGCCCACCACGGGGCACTATCTGGCAGAACTGCGCGCAGTGCGAGAAGACACGCTGTATTGGGCAGCTGCCGGGCGCGTCCGTTCGCGCGCTTACCAGCTAACTGTCCTGGCAAAGCCACGCCTGCGCGCGCTCAACTATCGCATTGTGCCGCCGGACTATCTCGACGCCGCGATCGTCGAAGGCGAGGATCTGAATGGCCAGATCGAGGGCCTGATCGGGGCTACCGTGGAGCTGAACATCGAGCTATCCTCGCCCATCACCTGGCTGCAAATCAAGCGGGGCACCGAGACCATCCGGGCCATCATAGACGGATCGCGCGCCTCGCTGCGCTTCCACTTACGTCGCACCGAGCACTTCACGATTGAGTATGCGGACGACTCCAGCGGCCATGCCGGCCAGTTTAGTGGGCTGATTCGCGGGGTGGAGGACGAGCCACCATGGGTACAGTTTCTGACCCCGGCGGGAGACATTTATTGCGAACCGGGCGACACGGTGCCCCTTTCCTGGCGCGACTGGGACGATCATGGCCTAGAATCCGTGGCCTTGCAGATCAGCAAGAACGGCGAGCCGCTTCCGGACCGGGTGCAGGACTTGAGCGCCTCTACCGCGCAGCTCGAGCTCGACCGCCTTGGCGCACGGAGCGGCGACCGCATCGACCTGCGCCTGCTGGTCCGCGACAAAGCCGGCCGCCAAGCCACAAGCAAGACCCGCAGTTTGCATGTTTCGCGCGCCACCTTTCTGCGAGACCTACCGGCCTTCGAATCGCTGATGACGCAGCTTGCTAAGTCCGCAACGACTCTGCACGAGCAACTCAAGGCGCTCAAGACCAGCACCGACTTAATGCGGTCCATGTCGGTCTCTGTGGGGGATGAAGCGCACCATCGCCACACCGCGGCCACTCTGCGCGAAAGCGTGGAGAACGAGCTGAGCACTGCGCTGGACCGAATCGCAGCAGGGAAGCGGATGCATCTTTTTCCGGGAAGCAGGCTGGGGCTCGCGCAGCTCGACGCCGCCCTGTCGGACATCTACCTCTTCAGCCTGGCTGGCAGCACGACAGCGTTGAACAGCGACCACCTACAGCAGGCGATCGACTCAGTCGCGCTGATCTCTCCGGTGCTCAGCGACCTCCGCGAACGCCTGCAGCAGCACAAGCGCCTGTGGACACGCGATACGCTCTATCGTCGCCTCCAGCAAGACCCGAGTCCGCAGCTGCTGATCCTGGCCGCAGCGGAGCTTGCCTCGAAAGCTAAGCCAGCGGAGATCATGCCGCAGCTTGCCGCGGCAATTGCGGAGTCCGCAGCAGCGCTAGCGAAGATTGGGAGCCTGTTGCGCAGCTGCGAGGCACTGGCCCAAAGCCACCCGCTCCCTGGGGCGCGCTTCAAAGCGCTCGCCAGTCCCGAACTGACCGATGCGGAGCGGCTGCAACTTCTCGGCCAAGTGATCCGCCGGCTCAAATCACGCACCTTTCCCGACGCAGAGGAGGACACGACGCGGTACCTCGTGATTCGCGCACTTGAGGACGCGGCCAGCCACCAACGAATCGGCAGCATTGAGCTGCTCGCGCGCACCGTTCACCTGCTCCAATCGGGAATTGATGCCCACGCGCTGAGGACTGATTGGGAACAACGACACCACAATCACCTAGATGAGCAACTCTATGCCCTCCAAATACTCCACCACGCCCCCCTCCAGTCGCAGCCCCTCTCAAAAGTGCCTGCGGCCGAGAGGCTCACGTCCGAGATTCGGATTGCCCTCAAGCGACGCAACCCAGAGTACAAAAAGCTTGCCCCAGCGTTTCATGCGCTGATGCGCGAGACTGAAACGGCCGTAGCTCGCGCCAGAACGCAACTAGCGCAATACTCTGAGCCTGCTTCGCAGAGCCTGCGCTTTGCGGCGGACCAATTGCTGGCGGCACTGGCTGGGCTCGAGCAGGACCGGGCGGACGTGGTCGATCTGCACGCCATCCTGCTCGCGGAAACCGTCGCCGAATTGGAACGTCTGGCGCGAGATGAAATCCGGGCCGCCGAGGGCTCCATTCTGGCGGCAGCGGACGCCACAGTCTTGGCCCGAGTGACCGCAGGCCATGTCGAGGAACTGAGAGAGCAGGGCAACTCTGCAGACATCTTGGAAGCCGTCGCCGACGCACTAACGCAGCTTGCGGAGTTCGCAGAACTCTTTGAGGCAGCACTGGCTGGAGAGATCAAGCCTGCTGAGGCAGTTGCGAACTCTGCAGCTTTGCAACAGGCCTACGCGCTGCTTCGTCCGGAGGAACTGTCCGTCCTAGCCCCTTTGCGCCGTGAGCGCCGGGGGCTGGACGCGTTGCGCGACGCGGATCAGTCGGATTTCGCCGATGACCTTCAACGCCGTGGCGCCCGGCTGGCCTCACTCCTCGGCAGCAAAGGCAGCCGAGAGCTCCGCTCACGCGTCGAGCTGGGCTTGGCCACAGCGCAGAAAGCGGTGCTGAGTTGGCTCCTAGAGTCTGCCCAGCACGGGCATGTCCCGGCGCCGCTGGACCGCGAACTAGCCCGTGCTTGCCATGACGTCACCGCGCTCCTCCACGCATTCGCGGTCTTCAGTGATGTTGAGCTGGGGCTCCGGGCCGAACTGGCCCTCGCCGATGGCGAAGACGAGGTGTTTCAGCTGCTCGAAGCGCTGAGCGACGTGCTCGACGCGCTCCCCGCGCGGAAGCTTGAGCCCGTGGCCTATGCTTCGTCTCCACCGGACGAGGATGCGCTCTGGGCGGCACTCGCGTTTAACGATCGCGAGACAGTACTCGCGATCCTGGCAGGCCAGCCGACACAGATTGCGGAGTTCGCAACGCTCGGATTGCGCCATGGCCAAATGGCTGGTGTTACCATCGACGAGCTGGATGTGCGCCAGGGACCGCACGGCTTTCTCTCTGAGCTGCCGCTGGTGCCTACTCCGGGCGTGCCGCTGGTAGACCTCCAACTGCCGAGCCTGCAGCGCCTCGCGATCGCCCGTGAGGCCGCCACCGGGGGCAACGTGATTCAGTTGCAGACTTCGCTAGCGCGCAATGACTGGCGCCGCATATCCCGCATGTCACTGGGCTCGAGCGCGGCGTATCTGGACTTTGGGGCGAAGCTCTGGCAGGTGGCCACCGAGGCTGGCCGGACCGCGGTGCAGGTCATCCCGGCCGAAGAAGATGCGGAGTTCGCACAAGCGCAGGCTCCAAGCATGCTGAACCGGTGGGAGTTTCTGGCGCTGTGCATCGCGGAGCAGTTTGACCTCCCCCAGGCCGTGCAGGCTGTTCGCTACGGCGAACCCGAGCGCGCCATCGCCGCGTTTGCGGAGTTCGCAAAACTGCGCCCCAGCACCGCCGAGCTTTCGCTGCTTGCAGGCCGGCTGCTATGCGTCCCCGTTCCTTGGCGAGGACCACCGGAGGGGAGTGTCGAAGCCTGGCTGATGGCTACGATGTGGGATCGGGATCCGGTGCAGCAATTGCTGCGCTGGGAGGTACTGGAAGCGCTGGCCACCGGCCACGATGACCGTGCGCGGGTCCACCTGCTGGCGTATGACCGGCTCGAAACCCACCCGCAGACCCATGTCCTGTTGGCGACCCTGCCGCCTCCGGCCTTACGCCCCGAGCGCAGGCCAGAGGTCGGCCTGGCCGAGCACACCTGGGCCCCCGGATGTCCGTGGCAGCCGCATCAGGCGTTGCTGAGTGGCGAG
The DNA here is from genome assembly GCA_003477185.1 of Lentisphaeria bacterium. GTDB lineage: Bacteria > Verrucomicrobiota > Lentisphaeria > JABSQK01 > UBA12247 > UBA12247. The sequence continues at coordinate 1,449 of DMTJ01000078.1, read as the reverse complement.
ACCGAGCTGGTGGATGCGATCGTCCAGCTCTGGCGCGCCGCCTACTACGCTCAATTGCCGGAGTCGGCAGCCTACCTGCGGCTCCCGGATCAGGACCAGCTCCTCGGGCAGGCACGCGATCTGTTGGGGATCGCCGAGCAGCGGTTTGTGATGCACGCCTTCGATGCAGCCCGCCCGCTGATGTTGGCGCCGACCGGTGCCACAGATGGCTTCACAGACCCGTTTCAATCCGCCACAACCGGCCCCGATCAGGACGACTCGCTGTTCCACAGTTTCGAACGTGCGAACTCCGCAGCAGCATTCTCGCTGCACTTTCGCCGGGCCAATCGACGCTACCTGGAGCGGTTAACGCATCTTCTGGATTGAAGGAGGCAAGAATATCCGCCTGCCTTCCGGGGGCAACAGTCGTTAGATTGTATTGTTATTTGTCGCCGCATCAATAGGTTGCGGCATGACCATTGCGTACGTAATTACTGAACTGCACGAGGGCGGCGCTGAGAATGCGCTGTGGCAGCTGTGTCGCCAGCTCGTCTCGCGTCACTCGCTCGCGATCTGCTGCTTGCACGGGGCCGACGGCCCCGTGGCGGCGCGTGTGCGCGAGCTGGGAATCCCCGTAGACGAGGTCGGAATTTCATCTGCACGCGACCTGGCGGGCATCGGCCGGCTTCGCGAGTGGTTGCGGAGTTCGCAAGCCGATGTGATTCATAGCTGGCTGTTTCATGCGAACTTCGCGACGCGCCTGGCCAATCCGGGGCCCACGCCGCTGGTTTGCGGACTCCGCGTCAACGAGCCGCGGCGTTCGCATGTGCTGCCGGACCGTTGGACGCGAGGCAAGGTCACCCGCTATGCCTGTGTGTCGCAGCAGGTGAAGGCCTTTGCGGTAGATGAGTTGCGGGCGGACCCAGCGCGCTGCACGGTGATCGAGAATGGTGTGGACTTTGGGGCATTCGAGAGCGCACGCACGGGCAAGCGGCCGAGCGATTGCGTGCTGGGCCTAACGGTCGCGCGCATTGCCCGCCAGAAGGCGCATCACCGACTGCTCCGCGGGCTGGCGACGCTCCCGCCCACGCTGGACTGGAGTTGGCGCTTTGTGGGCGCTGTGGCAGAGCCAGACTACCAGGCCGAGCTTACCGCGCTGGCGAGCGAGCTCGGCATTCACGAGCGCATTGAGTGGGTGGGCCCGGTGACGAAGCAGCAGGTGTTTGCGGAGTACGCAAACGCCACGGCGTTTGCCCTGGCCAGTTCGTGGGAAGGCCAGCCGAATGTGGTGCTGGAAGCGATGGCTGCAGGCTTGCCGGTGATCTGCACCCGCACCGATGGGATTCCGCAGTTGCTGGATGCGGTCCCTGGCTGCGTGCGAGCAGTGCAGGGCGAGCCGAACGATTGGTCCGTGATACCGGAATTAGTGGCAGACCAAGCCTTGATCGCCGCGGGACTGCAAGCGGCGCA
>DMTJ01000243.1 GCA_003477185.1 Lentisphaeria bacterium | reverse complement strand
AGGGCATTCGAGAGCAGTGGGTATGCCCACATGCGGCCGTCGTAGCTTTCGCCGCTATCGTAGTGGCAGAGCTCCGACTCGCCCAGGATGCTCAAGGCTTTCGGCAACGACTGGCGGTCTGGCGTGCGCAGCAGCTTCCAGAATTTACGCAGTGATAGCGGGACCACGGAGCCGACGCACGCATCGTTGTTACGTCCCGGACAGGGCATGTCGGAGTTGACAACCGTGCCGTCGCGCTGGGACACGGAAAGCAGCAGGGCCAGGGATGACCAGCCACAGGCGACGCCGGGGCCGCCCATTCGGATTGGGCAGGCGTCCGCCGCTGCGTGCGCAGCCTTCATTTCGTCCGCACATAGCTCGTAAATGGGCGTGGAGGATTCGCCGCCGAGCATTTGCGCGACTGCTTCTTCTTGGCTGATGGCGATCTCATCGGCCCATTTCTCGGACTCAGTCCGCGTGGATTCTCTCTCATCTTGCCCACTGCGATGAAAAATACGGCAGAATAAGTGCGACATCATCTGGGGCCGCTTTAGATACCAGATGAGCAACAGAAATCGTTTCACGCGTGTACTCCATGTGGGCAAGAATTGTGCCGGGATTCAACGCCATGTTGAATCGCCGCCTTATGAATACTCGGAGAAGATAACGTAGAACAGCCTATGGTGCAAGGTCTTGGCTTCGAGTGATTGGGATTCTCTGAATCGTCGCGCAATGCCGGATAATCGGGGAATTGCGGGCTACATTACTCAAGTGGAGACGGTTTTTCAGCCGGTGCGGCTAAGGCCGACAGGCTGCGAGGTCCGACAGGCTCGAGGTCCCGTGAGAATAACCGAGCAAAGGATCCATAATGCACGAGACAGCCGACCCAATCGCCACCACCGCTGCTGCTGGGGTGCTGATCATTCTGTTCCGTCCGTTCAAAGTAGGCGATTTGGTCGAAGGTGGTGGCGTACTTGGTGTGGTCGAGGACATTAATACCCTCATCACCCACGTCTTGACGCTGGATAACAAGCTGGCGATTGTGCCGAATGCCAAGATGTCCGGTGACAACATTGCGAACTTCTGGACCAAGGATCTGCTGCGCGTGGACTTGGTGTTTGGGATTGGCTACGGCGACAACATTGATAAGGCGAAGGAAGTCATGGAGCGCGTGTTGCGCGAGGATAAACAGGTGCTGAGCGAGCCGGTCCCCACGGTCGCGGTGATCGAACTGGGAGACAGTAGTGTGAATTTTGCTTGTCGGCCCTAGTGCCGCGTGGCTGATTACTGGGATGTGTATTTCGGCACCCATGAGAAGGTCAAGAAGGCCTTCGATGAAGCTGGCATCAGCATTCCGTTCCCACAGCGGGATGTTCACATGCATACGGTACCAAGCGACAAGTAGGCGGAGTGAGCGTGCCCTCCGTGAAAATGGTCCGCAGCCACGGTGGGCACTTTTTAGGCCCGGCAACGCTCATGCTGTTGGTCGTTGCTTGCACATCGGCTGGTGCTGGTGCGTTCACCTTTGCTGGCGGTGCCAATGCTCAGCCCGAACTGTGCTGCGAGCGTGTCCGAGACATCGTAGTGCAGGGTCTCATCGAGCGTCAGGCCTAATTGGCGACCGTACTTTAAATCATCCTTGAATCATTGTGTATCGCTCGCCGGGAAGACATAGCGCGAGTCAGGCGAGATCCCGTATCAGCTTGCCGTCGCCCGCGACCCCAGCGGCATCCGCTCGCTCAAGTCTAGCTGATAGCGAAACTCAGTCACCCAAGAGTGATCCCCCAGACTGCATAGTCCGTATAGGCAAGAGCCGGAAAGAAGCCTTTTGAACTGCTGTGCTCTGAGCCCCGGTACCAAGTCTGCAGAGTCATGTCTCCCGCTTCAACCCGCAGAAATGCACTTTCGCCATCGTCCCAGCGCTCCGGCAGGGCGCCGTCTGCTTGGTGCCAGCGACTTTAGCGTAGTCTGCCCACCAGTGCTCGTAGTGTTCGTTCAGCTCCGTCAACTCCGGGCGATGTCATTGCAGGTGCCCGGACAGCTTAAAACCGTTTTCCAGCACGTCCTGGAAGGAAAACCAGATCTCTTGCTCGGCGTTCAGCCCGTACTCCAGGCCGCCGTAGAATACTACCTCCTTGCTCGCTGGCATGCGTGTCCTCACAATAATGACCGAGCTCATCGTATCCTGGCCATAGAGCGTCGATGCGGGGCTAAACGTCACTTCGATCTGCTTTGCCCTACGAATGCTGAAGTCATTTCGCAGGGGAAAACTCACCGCCCAGCGGATTCACTCGCATCCCATTCACTAGGACCACGGTTCGTTTGTTTCGAGCCAGGCCACGGACCGTGGTCTGCATCCCGATCTCGCTGAAGTAGTTTTCAGTCGTCTCGACGCTTAGGAGATCGCAGAGCATGTCCTTAAGCGAGCGGTAGCCCCATAAACGAATATCGTGCTCGTCGATCAGCTGCACCTTGCCGGGCCCCGCGGTTATCGTTTGTTCTCGCCTAGACACGGTCGTTAGGGGCGCAATATCGACCCGTAACAGCACCGCTAAATACAGCTGCTTGAGCTTCGATATATCGCTTTCCTCGTCTGCGCTCAGCGGCGCGCAGAGAAGCGAGAAAACTGCGATCATCCATAGTATATTTTCAGGGCCTTCATTCGTCCCCGTGCCTGCATAAAACTCCGGCTGCGGTAGCGCACCGGTAGCCAAAAGTCCATTGCTGACATCGAGTTAGAAAAGTAATAGATATTTTGCGATATCTCGCCAGTCGACTGGACCTGTCGCAACTGGTCCCGATGTTATAGAGATGAATCGCAAAATCGCCATTGCTATATTGCTCATCACGCCATTCGCGCTCTTCGGTCCGCGCCTTGGTTTCCCGTTCACGAACTGGGATGATCCAGCCCTCATCGTGCAGAACCATCGAATCCAAGGCGAGCCGCTTCCCGGCCTCTTTGTGCCCGAGAACGGCTACTGGTACCAACCTCTGCGAGACCTAAGCCACGCGGTGGATTGGCGTCTCTGGGGGGAGAGTCCCGCCGGCCATCGTGCCGTGAACGTACTTCTGCATGCGCTCAGTGCTGTGCTTCTCTTTCTTGTGATCCGCCTTCTGCTTGCCGACAAGAGCAATATCGCGACCGCCGCAGCCTTTGGCACCGCGCTGCTGTTTATTGTGCATCCAGTTAATGTTGAACCCGATATTTGGATCGCCGGACGAGAGTTTGGCCTGTTCGCATTCTTCCTGTTTGCGGCCACCTATTGCTGGCTACGACCAGGCCGCGGCTG
>DMTJ01000110.1 GCA_003477185.1 Lentisphaeria bacterium | reverse complement strand
CATCCAGATCATCAAAGTTGGCCGTAACTACAGCTCGGTAGCCAGCCTCGCTGCACTTGGAGTAGAATTGTGTGGAGAGGGTTTCATCCGTCGTCCAGATTAGAACGCTCGCATCATTGGCATTGAGTTTATCGCGATCATCAGATGCGGGTAGTTCAGCGATGTGGGCCAGCGACTCCTCGGCATAGGTCGGCAAATAAAGAGTGAACGTCTCGCCCTCTTCGCTGCTGAGGTCACGGTCGATCCAGCCCCCAATCGCCTGCGCTCGGTGCGCGGCGACCAGCAATTCCAAGGAAAGCTGTGACTCTGTCAGATGGCTGGTGCGGTTGTCTTCAATCGCGAAAACAATCATCTCGCCATCGATGCCAGCGGGTCGCTCATCGGGGGCAGCGAGTTCGACGACCACAGTAACCGCACCTGAGTCGGTCGCCTCGAGCGCTTCGCGAATCAGCGTCCCCAGAATCTCATGCAGTAGTTCCGAGTCCGTGTGTATCGTCGCTGGCACGTTCTGCGAGAGTTTGAAGTCGAACGTAAGGTTGCGGGACTCAGCATTGCTCTGGTAGGATTCTTTAAGATGCTCACAGAGCATGACCGGCTCAACCTCAATGGCCGAAAACTCGTTCGCGAGCGCCTCCGTGAGCGCTGGAAGCTTTCGCACTACCTCCGAAACCAGTCGGAGCTTGGCGGCATCGCTCGACGGTGTCATGGATTCGTGAAGCGCGCTCAGGATAATGACTGCTGCGTGATATACGGCATCGTCGCCCACGCCGAACAGCTGCCCATAGCCGTCGAGCACGGCTTTATCTGCGCTGACTTGGGATAGCGATTCTACTTTCAGGCGCAGTCGTTCGTTGGCAGCTTCCAGCGAGCGGTTCTCATCTTCAAGCTCGGTAAAGGCAAACTTCAGTTCCATCTGCTGAACTTGCATCTCATGCGCCAGTTTCTGTGTGGCAGTCAGCAACTCCTGCTTCTCAAAGTGCGTTCTGGCCGCCCTCACAGTCAAAGCGACTGGTTCGGCAATTTCCTCCAACAGGCGCCGGTCCTGGATCCTCAATTGCATGCTGCTACCAAGCTCAATGACGCCGACGAGCTCTTCATCGTCGGCAACACATGGCGCGATCAGGTAGTAATGTTGCTCGTCTTCGCCATCAGGTGTCGGTTCGCCGAACATCATGCAGTGACGTTTGCGTGCTGCGTTACCCAATCGGGAGTCTCCTAGCGAAAACAGATCCAGGCTGATGTCCGCGGGTAAAGGGCCGACACATGCCACCAAGCGCGCCCGGCCAGCTCCCTCAATCGTGTAAAATCGCCCCTCTGACAGATCGGTGTAATCGCAGAGGAAAGAGACGATGTTATTACACAGATCATCCATCTCCATGCTACCCCGCATCACGCTGTGCAGGCGTGTCTCTCCGGTTCTGACCCACGCTTCTTCCAATGCCTGTCCGGCATCTGTTTCCTGTCGGCGTAAGCGTGCCTCGTTCTCATCGCGGATGTTTGCCAACAGCAGAGAGCGAGCGACTGTGGCGCCTTCAGGCTCGGAAAGCCAATCTGCGGCTCCGTTGCGAACCGCCGCTAGGCCCACTTCGGCTTGGTCTTCCATGCCGAGCGCGATCACAGGCATGGTCGCGGCCGCCAGCAAATCGGCCATGACCACCAGTGGCTCCGGCGTTACGCTCAGGTCCACCAGAATGACGTCGTAGTCCTCCTGGCCTAAAATGGCGCAGGCCTCGGCTATCGATGTCGCGTAGAAAATATCCAAGTCACCTGGGTCTTTTGGAGTCTCAATCCTAGTCTCCAGAGTGGGATTAACCCATAGCGTACGGATAAGTTCGATCATACAATAGCCCTCCACGGGTACGTACAATAACCCAAGGGACGCTTGGAACAACCCAGGCCAGGGCGTACGGGGCTGGTTTTACTGATTCAGTGCGGTTTGTCTTTGATTGAGCGGGCCGTAAGTTCCCCGGGATGAACTGCTCCCCCATCCCCATTATTTCGCTTGGCTTGCTGCTTGCCTGCGGCTGTACTGTTGTCCAGCCCACGAACCTGGGGGCCAAACTCGTGCCCCTCGTCCCGGACCAGCCCCAGCCCGGCCCCCCAGCCAGCACAACGGCGACGGCTCCAACGATAGCTGCTCCTGGCACGCTAGCGGCCTGCATTGAGCTCGCGATGGTGCAGAACGAGGCTGGCGGCATCGCCCGTGAGCGCATTATCCAGGCAGAGTTCGGCGAGCAAGCAGTGGTCGCGGCAAGCCGGCCCAGTGTGAGTCTAGAAGGACGGCATGAGCGACGGAAAGATGTGGGCGGCGGAGGTAGCGGTAGCTTTGGCTCTTTTCTCGAACCTACCGATAACGAATTTAAGCTCCGCGCAGAAACCCCGCTGTATTCTGGCTTTCGCAATCGCTCGGCACGACGTGCGGCACAGGCCTGGCGGGCGAGTCGGATGGCCTCGCTGCAGCACACACACGAGAGAACCACTCTTGAAGTCACCGAGGCATACCTCGAGGTTTTGAATGCCGTGCATCAGGGGGAAACCTTGCGGTCGCAGCTCGCTCTGCAGCAAGCCCAAGTCGACCAGATGAAGCTGCGCGAGGCCGCCAGCGATGCCCGGCACAGTGAGGTCCTGCTGCGCCAAGCGCAGGCTGCCGAAACCAACGCCGCCGTGATTGCTGCCAGCCAAGACGAAGCCGTGGCTCGCGAAACGCTCGCTTTTCAGGTTGGGCGCGCGGCTCAGAATGCGCTGGCCGATCCCGCCATTGCCCTGCCGGGCAACCTGAGCTTGGCCGCCTTGCGCAAAGCCGCGCTCCGCACACGCTCAGATCTTGCTGCCCTCAAGTCCGCGATCACGGCACGAAGAGAAGAAGTCGAGACCGTCCGCCGCGGCTATAGGCCTGAGGTGTCCCTCGCGGGCGATTACTTCCTCGGGCGCGGCGGTATCGCGGAGGACGTTGATTGGGTCATTAGCCTGGAAATGTCGTGGAACTTGGCCGATTCCGGCCGTCGCGCCGCTCAGCTCGGCGAAGCCCGCTCGCTGATAGGCGAAGCGATTCTCAGCCACCGCAAGCAACTACGCCAGCTCGATCTTGATCTGCGCCGGATTCTTGCCGAGATTCGCGGCGCCCAAGCCCGAGCTGATGCCCTGCAGCAATCTCTGACGCTTGCGAACTCGGCATTTGAGCAAGCCACCGCCGAGTATGAGGCGGGCGTCGGGCAAAATCTTGAAGTGCTCAGGGCACAGGATCAACGCCTGCGTGCCCAGCTTTCTATCCGTCAACAAGCCCTGCGACTGCAACTCCTGGCGG
>DMTJ01000220.1 GCA_003477185.1 Lentisphaeria bacterium | reverse complement strand
GAGGTCGAGATCAGCAGGTAGCGTCCCATGGCATGGGTTTGTTCCAGGAACAAGGGCGTGACGCCTCCGGATGCCGAATCCTTCCGGAACTGTTCGGTGGACGTCGTCGCCCATTGCTCCTTGCAGCCTAGATCCAAGATCACACGCCGGAACATGTCGCCGTGTGATTTGGCATGCGGCTCCAGCAGCGCCTCATACGCCTCGGGCAATGCAGCCAACTCTTGTTCGATCTCGCTGCGAGCGGAAGTTGAGCCGTCATCCAGCGGGTGAATCCGGAGCGTAATCAGCACTTCGTCGGCATCGGAAACCTGAAGGCCCTCTCGGGCCTGAACCAGCGATCCGCCCTTCGTTGTGACTCGGGCCACGCCCTCATAGCCACCGCGGTCCAGCGCATAGTCTGCATGGAAATGCAGGCCGTGGTTCGCCGTCGCTTCGCTCTTCACCGAGCGAAACACCTTGGCCAGATCGAGTCCCTGGTAGTCTCCGGTTCGCCCAGGCGTTTCTGCCAGCCAGAGCGAGAGGGCCAGCTTGCGCTCTCCCGTCGCCCGCAGCGCCACCACCGTGACATTGTTGGCTCTGGAGGAGAATACCCGCTGTTCCGTCCCGCCTCCCTCGTGCTGCCAGCGGGAGATTGCCTCGCCGGTCTCAAGGTTTAACGTCCGCTCGTAGGCGGCGGTTTTCCCGGTGCCGAGGTGTGCGATTCGGAGGTCAAAAGCCGGATGCGGGGTGACCGCATTCGCATGCCCGGTTCCATTTTTGCGCAGCAACCTGCTGGCTTCATGGCTCGCCGGCACCGGAGCCTTTGGCTCCCCGGCGTCAATCCTCCGGCGGACCTCTGGCACGAGGTGGGCGATGTCCACTACTGCTTCCAGATCGCGGTCCCATTTGCGAATGAACAGCTCCTCATGCACACAGATAATCTGCTCGTTCTCGGGCTGTCCCATGACCATGGTGCCTTGCCTGCCGTTTCCGGTGACGAATGCGTCTTCCCATTTCTCAGCAGCTTGCTCAGAACGAATGGTCCAGCGTCCGTCTGGTTCCCCTTGCCGCGAAAATGCCGAGATCGTTGCGGCCATTGCGATACCTGTGATGAGTGTTGTTAGCTTGTGCCTGGTGGTCATGACATGCGCCTTTTCATGGATGGTTCAATATTGGAACCTACCATCAGATGCTCCTTGTACTGAATGTGTCGAACTCGTGCATCCCCGGCGTATACAGCACATTGGGGACTCCCATGTCAGCATTCTGCAGGTCCAGCAGTTCAAAGCACTTGCATAGCACCTCGCTCCATGGATAGCTGGTTCCGGCAAACCATTTCTCGCAGCACTTGGCGGGCCCGGGTTGCAGCGATGCCACGCTCAGGTCTTCCGGAATCCGAATGCCCAGCAGTTCCGCGACATCAGCGACAGTTTCCGTAACGCTGGCGTGGTAGGTGATGATAGCGGTTTGCTCCGAGAACGTTTCCAGAAAGCTCTTAATCCGCGCCATCGTCATCGGCGCCGGATCTTGCAGAAATGCGTAGAGGTCAGTGTCGGGCGTTGCTCCGTATTCCGCCAGGGCCTGCAAGTGGCCCTGCCACGCCTGATGAAAGTGGTTTCTGTTCCAGGAAGGATCGGAGAGAACGCCAATCTTGGTGTGGCCAAGATCCAGCAGGTGCTTGGCCAGCAGGTAGCCCGCATAGAAGATATCCGCGGTAATGCGTGGGAAGCTGAACGGGTCTTCTAGCCCCAGATATACCACCGGATAGTCTTGCGACAGCCTGTCTCGAATCTCGACTATTGCTGCCGCGGGTGAACAGGAAATAATGCCGCGCAGCGGGTTTTGCCCATGCTCTTCAATCTCTGGAAACAGCTCGCCATTCTTACCAATATGGTGCAGCGAGATCAGCAGGCCGTGCTCTGACGCGATTGCCTTGATGCGACCAAGAAGAAGCCTACCGAAGATACTCGTAGTTGCATACGGGTCCAAGTCGTGACCAACACCGTCAGTGATCAGCAAGGCCACCGTACCTGCTGTGCGCACATTGCTGCACGCCCCCTTTTTCAGAAAGATCCCCTTCTTCGGAACCGTGGTCACAAAGCCTTCGTTTGCCAGGCGTTTGAACACAGCCTGAAGTACGGACCGGCTCACGCACGAACTCTCCGTCAACTCAGCGTATGCGGGAAGTTTCTCTCCTTCCCCCCAGCGCTGTTGGCGAATCTCGCTTAGAAGAATCTGGTAGACTTGCTCGCCGAGTTTCCCCTGATCGCGGTCAATCGGAACCCCAAAAAGGTTCTCTTTCATCCATGCACTCCTAGTGTCCTGACAGCCCTTGCACAATATTCAGTATTAACCGAGCAGTACAGGATTTATAACACAATACACCAAAAGTCGAGGGAATTGTATCCCCGACTTCCTTGCGGATGGCCAGCCAGTCGAGGGAGTTGATCAGATCGTTGACGCCCATGATCTGCGCGTGTTTGTTGCCGTGCCCGAATGCTCCCCAGTAGAAGAACAGCGGGTACTTGCGGCTATTCATGGCGCGGGCAAAGGCCTCGTGGCGAACTGACCAGGCGTCGATGCCCCCGGAATAGTCGATCACGATCGGGGGATCGGGAATGCTCAAACCCTTGGGAATGACAGGATCAGAGAGGCACATGCGGTCGCTGACGTGCGTAATGCTGGCGGGAACGTTGGCCTTGATCGACTCTAGCACCTTTGCTTGCGAGACTCTCTGATGCCAGCAGTTCCAGCTATTCCAGCCCAGTGGCGGAGTCAGCGCTATTTTATCGCCAACCACAATCCGGAACGCTTTTGCATAACTCCCTTTGCTGTTTTTAGCCTGCAGTGTGACGTTGTAGGTTTTCGTTTCCGCAGAAGTGATGCGACCGGCAACTTGGCCGTTTTCCGGATACATGCTCAGCCCCTCTGTAAAATTCTCCACGGAAAATTACATCGAACGCTCACCCGTCGCCGGAATGGCATACAAAAAGGGATTGCCCGGGCGAACTCCGAAAATACTCGGACCGTTAATCCGCGGCGTAGCTGCTGCTTCGGGGGTTAAAATGTAGCGCCCTTCACCAACGTCAGGATCGTATACCTCTTGCGCGACTGAGCGGCGCTCTGCTCCGGGCCGTGCCGTGCAAGACGGGCACTCTGCGCTGGAGTACGTCCAACGTTGGAGTTCACAACTTTAGTTGTGCCCCACGTAGTATGGCTGTTGCACCGTGGCACGTCTAAAGCCGTGAACTCCAACGGGTTAGGCACACCTGTTCGGATGCAATCAGGGATTTGTTTCAGGGGAGTGTTGAAGTTATGCAGCAAGAGAAGACTTACCACGGAGGCACGGAGGCACAGAGATAAGAGGAGCGGGTCTTGTGGCTTTTGCATCGTGGCCTGCCTCCGTGTCCTCTGTGTTCTCTGTGTTCTCTGTGGTAGAATCTGTTGACATGCTGGGTGGCCCGTTGCGGTGTTGCTTCACCACGGAGGACACAGGGAGCACAGAGATAACAGAAGAAGAGACATCGATCCTTTTCCTTCTTCAACGAAAACCTGCAGCCTCCGTGCCTCCGTGTCTCCGTGGTAGACCCTGTTGTGCTCTGGGCGCCTGCCCGCGATATCCTCCTAATCTTAGGCAGTTCAGATCGATCCGTGCCCATGAGTGTTCATCAGTGGTTCGTTCTTCCTGTAACCGCGCGTTTGCCAACGAGGAAGACGGATTGAATCGGGCCGATCGGAATCGCCGTGAATGATAAACATCGGTACGCCCGCCTTCACGAGTCCGTCCAGGTTTTCAGACGGATTCAAGAGATCCAGCTTTTTCATGATCTCCTCTTCCGACATGCCGTAATCCGCCAGTACCGACGGTTTCGAACGCTGAAGCGGCCAGCTGGCGATGTTGCACACCGGATAGATCCCGGCAAACGCCCCGACCTTATCCGGGTTGCGGAACGCCCAGCACAGCATCATCAGCCCGCCCCGGCTCTGGCCCAGCAAAACCGGTTTGGGCGAATAGCCTTTTACGACCATCGCGTCGTAAAACCCGGTGAACGCCTTTGAACTGACCGGTGCGCCGCGCACCTCGCCCAAATCATAACCGGCAACCGCGATTCCGTGTTCAAGCAGCTGTTCAAAATAATACCGCTGCGAGTGGTGCGGATAGCTATGCAAGGTCGGCGCATACCAGACCCACGGACTTCCCGCCGCTGGCTTTTCCGGCTGCATCACAAACGCGCGCCTTCCGTTCACGTCAAAGATCTCCGCCGGCAGCGGCAAATTCGAAACAGCGAAGGTACTCGCCGCAAGCAGCCCAAAGGCCACAACCATTCTCACATTCATACATTTCATATCAACCCTATTTTACGAGGTGGGCATCGGCCCAGCTGGCATGATCGCCGCCCTTGCCGTTGCCGCCATCCGTGACGATCAACGTCAACTCCCTGGCTCCGACCACGGGGAGTGTCAGGGGCTTCGCTTTAAATCCTGAACTGCTTACGGCACCGCTGGCATAGACTTCTTTGCCATCTACCAGAATCTTCATTTCCAGCAGACCTTTGTGGGCGTCATCCGGACCGGGCACGACATGAAAGGCGGCAAACGCGCCATTCAGCGGGAAGCTGATTTTGGAGTCGGCATGCACGCCCAAGCCGCGATCGTACTGTTTGCCGCCGACGCTGAGTGGCTTGCCTTCAACACCCTTATCATCAAGCACACGCCAGAACGTTTCACAGGCACTCGCCATCTCACCAGTCAGATAGACTTTGCCGTCCTTGTCCGCCACAGGTGTAGAAGGTGTCTGCGCCTCCGAGACCTCCCATTTGAATGCAGCAAAGATCACCTTGGTGATATCCTCCCCCGGCTTCGGCTTGAAGCCGATTGTCTTGACCGTTGACCAGTCAGCCAAGGCCTGTCCTGATTGCTGCTTCAACGTGCGTGTCTGTACGGTCATGCTCTGCCACTCGTCGGAAGCGGAAATTTCGATGTCAGTCGCAAACCGGTCCGCCCAGAGCACCAGCGATTGCGGTTGTGTGCAATAGAATTTGAAGGTCAGATTCGCGCCGCGCGGCGCTTTCCATTTCGGGTCAGCGAACTGACCGCTTTGGGTTCCCCGGCGATTATCAATCGGCCGGAACCCTTCGATGCCGCCGACGCCCTCGGCAGGTGCGACATGGCTCCAGCGATCGGCGCCGCCCGGAAGCACATCGGACCGGGT
>DMTJ01000263.1 GCA_003477185.1 Lentisphaeria bacterium | reverse complement strand
CAAGCCCGCAGTAGGCCATGCTGGCGTGACCGTAGGAGATGTCGGCGGGGATGGGTAGGCACAGCCAATCCTGCTTGATGCAGTACTGCGCGTAGGTCGCCCGGCCGCTGGAGGAGTCACAGTAGGCATACGGGTCGATGCTGTGCTGGCAGTGGATATGCTCACCGGATACGCATAGCTCGCAGGCACCACAGCCATACTGCGGCATCACAACCACCCGGTCTCCCACAGCAACCTTGCTGCCAGCTTCGGCGGCGACGACCTCTCCAGCTGCCTCGTGCCCAAGGCAGTCGGAGACGTTGCCATTGGCGTAGGCGTGGACCTCCGTGCACATCGGGGCGGCGTAAATCTTCACCTTGACGAACGGTGCTTTGATGCAAGGATCGGGCTGGTCGACGATTGTGGCTTCCCGCTCGCCCGTGACTACTGCAACTTTCATGCCTTGGTCCTCGCGTCTATTTTTTGTCCTGAATGAAGTCCAGCACCCGCTGATTGAAGCTGTCCAGGTTCTCCCAGTGGAAGGCATGGCCGGATGCTGGGTAGAGGTGGAGGGCGCTGTTCGGCAGGGCCGCATGAATTTCCTCGGCCATCCAACGTGGGGTGAAGAGGTCGCCTGCGCCGCCGATCACTAGAGCCGGTGCGGTGATGTCTTTGAGCTGTGCCAAGGTATCGTGGTTTGCACAAGCAGCTGCCTGTCCAATGAGACCGTGCAGAGGCTGCGGGTTTGGGTCGGTGGCAGCGGTTTCACGCCCTTCCAGTAGCGAGGCATAGACCTCCGCGTCGTCCCAGCTGCGCTTGTGGAAGATAAGCAGCTGAATCCACTCCATGAATGCTGCTGGGGTCAGATGCGCCTTTGCCTGAACCATGTGCGCAAACACCGACCGGGCGTAGGCGTCGCATCTGGCCCAGGAACACATCAGCACCAGACTCTTGACGGCTTGCGGCTGCCGCAATGCCAACTGCTGGCCAATAATGCTGCCCATCGAGCAACCAACGACCTGGGCAGTTTCGATGCCAAGACCAGCCAGGAGCTGGGCATAGTCGTCAGCCATCATGGCGGAGGTGGAGTCCCCGGACGGCTTGTCGCTCAGCCCGACCCCACGGTTATCGGCGGTGATGCAGCGGTGATGCTGAGACCAGACGTCCACGTGGGCTTCCCACACCGAACCCGGCGCGGTAATTCCCATAACGAGCAGGACTGGCACACCAGCGTGTTCTTCTCCATGCACTTTGTAGTGCATGGAGAAATCGTTGTGCCTATAGATTGGCATGGTTGCTTACCTTTTAATCGAAGGGAGTAGCACGTCATGGATCCATTTGCCGTCATGGAGCGTTACGCCATCGGGATCGTCTACGGCCTGGGGTGCTTCGTCTTCGCAGATAGTCCAGCCGTCGTAGTCCCGGTCCTGGAGCCACTGCGTAATGCGAACGAGGTCGACCTTCCCCTCGCCCATCAAGGCAAATTCCGGGTCGCCGCCCCAGTCCTTGTAGTGCACTAGATTGATCAGCTCCGCATATTCGATCATTTTGGCAAGTGGATCCATGCCGCCGTTGATGATGTGGCCGACATCCGGTGTCCAACCGGTGGCTTCATGGTCGAGCGCGTCGAGAATCACGCGATAGTCCTCTTAGGTCCGGTTGGTGGACGTCTTGGGGGAGTTCGGGTGAAAGCTGGCGGGGACGCCGGCTTCGGCGACTCGGCGAGACACAGCATTGATATTGGCGACCAGGTTCAAGCGACGCTGTTCAAGGTCGTGGCGGCCTTCCGGTAGCTGCACGGTGCACAGCAAGGTCCCCGGAAACCGGGCACACAGTGCGATGGCGCCGTCTGCTTCCCGGCGCTCCTCTTCGGTCTCTTCCAGTGCATTCCAGGATTGCCCGAAAGCAATGGCTGCAAGCTCGATGCCAGCCGCCTGCAGGGAATCGGCCAAGCAATCAGCCGAGGAGAGATCGCCCATCCAGGAATAAATGGGTTCGATCCCGGTGAATCCCGCCTTTGCGGAGATTTGGATCATGTGGTCAAGGCGGTTTGCATGAGCCGCCCCGCTTTCCTTCATGAACCATGTGTAGGCTTCTGCGCCGAATTTCATAAGGGCTCCTTTGTTGTGGAAATAATAATCAATACCCAAAACCCAACATAGAATTTCCTATCACCAACGGAACGAGAGTTGCCGACCCCGGCAATTCAATGGAATTGCCACCACGTTTTTCTTGGACATTGGAAATTCCCTGTTTGTTATTGGGCATTCTCTTTCATCGACGACCCCGCACCTGGCAGCGACTGCTCTTCAATCTTGGCGTGGTGGATTTCGTACCACCTTGTTCCCGAGCGTCATTGATGAATGCGTTCATCGGCGATGTGTTCGAAGCCTTACGATGACAAAAAAGTATGTGACAGCAATACTCAATTGTTCCAAGACGTCAATAATTTCTCTAGAATATGCTATCCTGCTCCATTTTTTGGCTTACTGTTTGTGGTAGACCGTCAGACCCACAGGAAGACAAGTGAGCGTGAATCCGTCCGCATACGAAGAGCTAAAGAGCCGACTTCGTTCCGAGCAGTTCTTGGACCTGCTACTGAACCGAGTGCCGGATGTTGCCTTTTTCATTAAGGATCATGAGTACCGCTTCGTCACCGGAAACCCGGCACTTCTACGCCTCATTGGTGCCGCGTCTCTGGACGATCTGATTGGCAAGACCGATATGGCCTTTACGGCGGACTTCCTCGCGGAATCCTTTCATGCCGATGACCAAGCCGTCCTCGAAAAGGGAGAGCGCATTCTCGACCGCGTGGAACTGGTGCCCACCCCAGACACGCTACAATGGCGCTGCACCACCAAGATTCCCCTCTATGATCACGACGGCCAGATCATTGGCCTAGTGGGGATGACCCGCGAAATCAACGACTCCGATACCGTCTACCGGAGCCATCCCGGCATGCACTCGATCGTCGAATACGTGCAGGCTCACTACCAAGACGGCATCACCAAGGCCGATATGGCCAAAGTTGCCAAGATCTCAATCAGTACGCTTGAGCGCCTCTTTCGAAAACTATTTGGCATTACGCCCGGCCAGTACGTCCGCAAGATCCGGCTCAACGCGGCCTGCCAGTTGATCCGCGAGAGCGATCGTTCTCTGGCCGAGATCGCCAGGGACTCCGGCTTCTTCGACCAGACCAGTATGACGCACTCGTTCCGCTCCGAGCTTAAAATCACCCCCAGCCGCTACCGGCAACGCTTTGCGAAGGTTTAAAACTGCTACCGCGACGCTACGACGCGTCTCCGTGCGCGTCTTCCCCCGGTGGGGGCGAGCACGGAGACCCGTCGTACTTTCGGCGAGATTTGGTGACCAAATCAACAGACATAGCCCGCACACACGAGACTACCGACCTGTGACAATGAAACGACTCCTTTCTTACGCACTGCCGCTTGTGCTCAGTGCCATAATGGCAGGTGCGCAAACAATCCCGGTGACCTCCAAGACCGCCGCACAAACGCGCACGCCAGTCTTCCAAGACGGCCATACGTCGCGGCCATTGGCAAACTTCCGGTTGCGCCTCGCGTACACCGCGACCTCGGCGGCAAAGTTGCAACTGCGCGAGGACTTTGTGATCGATCTTCCTGCCGGAGCCGGCACGCTTGACCTGACCTATGAGCACATAGCCGGACAAGCCGCCTACGTCAGCACCCGGCTGGACGGCGAACCGATCTATGAAGCACACCCGATTCCTGGTTCAGCAGGGGCGTCGACTTATGTCTCTGCCGATGGCGCCTTGCGCTGCGACCGCGATTACACGGTCTCTGCGACCTTTCAGACCACGGGAAACGGGACAATCTTCTCCAAGTGCCTACCAAACGGAAAGTGGGTTCCCAAGGCGAAGGCGCTGTTCATCCGCGACGGGAAGTTGGTCTATGATATCGGCTGGGTCGGGCACGTGACGGGCGGCCCCACCGTCAACGATGACAAGCCACATACCGTGGTGCTTCGGCTCAAGGCAGGTCGCGCGGAGGTATATCTCGACGGCAAGTTGATGATGCACAGAGACCGCTTCACCGCGCCCGACATCAAGGGCCATGTCTTCAAGATCGGTCACGCAGCGTCCAACTTCGCCACAGAACTCACCAACGGTGCCGTCAGCCACCTGGCGTACTGGCCCCGCGCGATCGCTGGCCCGGACTTTGCGAGCCTGCGTACCGGCAGCATCCCAGCCAATGCAGCGCCCACGCTGGATTGGGCATCCCCCGAGCTGACTGAGACCTTTAAGGGCCTAGGCCAGCCTGGC
Organism: Lentisphaeria bacterium; assembly: GCA_003477185.1. Lineage (GTDB taxonomy): Bacteria > Verrucomicrobiota > Lentisphaeria > JABSQK01 > UBA12247 > UBA12247. The sequence goes on along the minus strand of DMTJ01000263.1, from coordinate 823 downwards.
TATCCGACCCAGCTCAAGCTGGTGGCAGGCGCCGACCTCACCCTCCAGGACGCCTGGGTACAGCCACTGGACAAGATCTCCCACGCCACACTCATTGCTGGTTGGAATCACAAGACCCTCGCCCAGGGTAAGCAGATCTACCAGAGCCTTTGCGTGACCTGCCACGGCACAGTTGAACAAGAAGGCAGTCTGCCCACCGCCACCAAGTTTCACCAAGATTCGCTCAAGAACGGTGTCGACCCGTTCCGCATGTACCAGACCCTCACCCGGGGCTACGGCATGATGGTCCCCCAGCCGCAGTACTCCGCCGCCGAGAAGTACGCGGTCATTCAGTACATCCGGGAGAGCTTCCTCAAGACGCAGAACCCCGAGCAATTCCCGCCGGTGCCGGCCGACTACCTCGCCAGCCTACCGCAGCCCATGCGAACGCCACGCAAGCTCGCAGGGGCGAAGAAGCGCCGCAAGGCCGCCAAACCCAAGCCCTATCTCGACATGGACTTCGGCCCCGCCCTGATGGGGACCTACCAGGTTAACCCCGGCAGTTCGCAGCAAGACCGCAATATCGCCAACAAAGGCATTGCAGTGCGGCTCGATAAGGAAGCCGGCGGCGTCTCAAAGGGCCGCGCCTGGCTGGTCTACGAGGCCGACACCATGCGCGTTGCCGTTGCCTACACTGGCACGTTCGTCGATTGGCGCAGCATCGCCTTCGACGGTTCCCATGGCACCCACACCAGCATCGCTGGCAGCCCGCTATTCACCACGCCCGACCTGCCTGCCTGGCACTACCCCAAGGACGGCACTTGGGAGGACAAGCGCCTCGTCG
>DMTJ01000507.1:3099-3748 GCA_003477185.1 Lentisphaeria bacterium | reverse complement strand
GCCTTGGCCAGCATGGTCTTGCCCACGCCCGGGACGTCCTCAAGAAGAATGTGCCCACCCGAAAGCAACGCCGCGACCGCTTGGGTGACAACTTGTTCCTTGCCGAGAATGACCTGTGCGACATTCTCTTCGAGAACCTTTGCCTGTGCTGTTGCCTGTTCCCGTGACATCCTCACCTCCACCCTGTAAAACGCGCCAAATTGATAGCATAATCAAGCAAATGATAAATTGAAGGGCGGAATTGTAGACTTTGCACCAGTTTGGTTCCCTCAGCTTAGATATGAATGGCTTTTCCCTGCCAAGCCAGCATAGCTGCTTCCTTAAGTGGCTCGCTGAAGGTGGGATGAGCGTGGCAGATTCGGGCGATATCCTCGGCAGCGGCCTGGTACTCCATGGCCACGACGGCTTCCGCGATTATCTCTGCAGTCCGGGGGCCAATCATGTGAATGCCGATCACCTGGTCGGTCGGCTCGTGGGTGATGACCTTTACGAAGCCTTCCAACTCGCCTGCTGCTCGCGCTCGGCCGCTGGCGGAAAATGGAAACTTGCCGACCGCGTAAGGCACACCGGCTTCCTTCAGTTCCTGTTCGGTCTTGCCCACTGAGGCGGCTTCTGGCCAGGTGTAGACGACTGAAGGAATGGTGTGATA
>DMTJ01000507.1:0-3042 GCA_003477185.1 Lentisphaeria bacterium | reverse complement strand
TCGGCCTTGTGCGCCAGCATCGGGCCAGCGACGGTATCACCAATGGCGAAGATGTGGGGGACGTTGGTGCGCATGTGCCTGTCGACCGGAATGAAGCCTTTGTCGTCGATCTGGACGCCCGCGGCCTCAAGATTGAGGCCAGTGGTATAGGGCCGGCGCCCGATGGAGACGAGCACGTAGTCGGCGTCGAAGGAAAGGGCTTCGCCCTTCTTCTCTGCGCTGACGACGACGCCGCCAGCGGTTTGCTCGATGGCGGTGACCGCCGTGCGCAGGTGAAAGGTCATCCCCTGCTTCTTGAGAATACGCTGAAGCCCGCTGGAAAGATCTTTGTCCATGCCAGACATGATCGTGGGCATGAATTCGACCACGGTCACTTCACTGCCGAGGCGCGCGTAGACGGAGCCCAGCTCCAGACCAATGACGCCGCCGCCCACGACAACCATTTTCTTCGGGACTTCCTTAAGCGAGAGGGCTTCGGTTGAGGAGAGGATCCGGCCGCCAAAAGGCGCGAAGGGCAGGGTATTGGCTTCTGATCCTGTCGCGAGGACGGTGTGAGCCGCGGTGATGGTCTGCGGTTTTTCTCCAGCGATCGAAATCTTCTCGCCATCGACAAAGGATGCTGTGCCGGTGAAACGGGTGATCTTGTTCTTTCTTATCAGACCGTCAAGCCCGCGCACGGTGTCCCGTACGACATTCTCCTTGCGCTTCATCATGCGTCCTAAGTCTAGGGAGACGTCAGTTGCAGTGATGCCGTGCTCGGCAAACTTGGTCTGCGCTTGGTGGTAGAGCTCGCTGGAGTCTAACAGCGCTTTGGACGGGATGCAGCCTACGTTCAGGCAGGTGCCACCCAAAGTAGGGCGTTTCTCGATTAGAGCGGTGCGTTTACCAAGCTGTGAAGCACGAATTGCAGCGACATATCCCCCAGGACCGCCGCCGATTACAACTACGTCAAATGGATCCATCGTGGATTCCCTCGCTGTTACTTAAACGGGTGCGGTGAGTTTAGAGCTCAAGCAAAATGCGGGTAGGATCTTCGCAGAGTTCTTTGATCTTTACTAGGAAGCGTACCGCTCCCGAGCCATCAATGATGCGGTGGTCGTAGGACAGCGCCACATACATGATCGGGCGAATGACGACCTCGCCATCGACCGCGACCGGGCGTTGAACGATGTTGTGCATCCCAAGAATTGCGCTTTGGGGCGGATTAATGATGGGCGTGGAGAGCATCGAGCCGAACGTGCCGCCGTTGGTGATCGTGAAGGTACCGCCGGACAAGTCGTCGAGGCTGAGTTTGCCATCACGGCCCTTCAGGGCCAGGTCCATCACGGTCTGCTCGACCTGGTGGAAAGGCATGGCCTCGGCGGAGCGAATTACGGGAACAACCAGGCCTTTTGGCGTGGAAACTGCGATGCCAACATCGCAGTAGTCATGGTAGACAATCTCGTTGCCGTCGACGCTGGCGTTTACATCAGGGAACTCGGCGAGTGCCTGGGTCACGGCCTTGATGAAGAAGGACATAAAACCGAGGCCGATCTCATGCTTCTTCTTGAAGGATTCCTTGTAGGAGCTGCGAATGCCCATGATGGCGGACATATCGATCTCATTGAAGGTGGTGAGCGAGGCAGTGGTTTGCTGCGATTCGACGAGCCGTGAGGCGATGGTCTTCCGCAGGCGTGACATCGGCTGGCGCCGGGAGCCACGCGTTTCAGCCTGGGCGGATTCTGCCGCAGGCGCGGCTGCCACGTTAACTGGCGGGGGCGCAAACTTTGCTGCTGGCAGAACAGGAGGAATAGACGGCACTACCAAGGACGGCGGATCAAGGGGCAGGGTCTCATCCATGGCCTCGATCGGGGTGTTTCCTTCAAGCGGATGTTCATTCAGGGTATGGTGCTGTTGCAGGGCCTGCTCGTGTACCCGTTCTAAATGGTGGAGAACGTCGGCCTTGGTGATATGGCCGTGAGGACCGCTGCCGTCGATGTCGAGGGCGGAGAGGCGATTCTCGAACATCATCTTGCGCGCAGCAGGTGACGGCATCGTTGGATCCATGACGGCGCTGGTCTTGCCGGGATCTGCTTCTTCAGCAACAGCCTGTCCGGGAGGCGGTGGCGCTGGCTCTTGGGGTGCGGGCGCAGGCGATGCGGGCGCCGCAGCACCAGGCTTGGTTGGCTTGGCTTTTTTCGCAGCTGGAGCTTCCGCAGCAGTGTCGATGCGTCCGATGACGGTGCCGACATCGACGGTTTCACCAGTGTCGTGCAGGATCTCAAGGAACCCCGATGCTTCGGCGACCACTTCGAGGGATGACTTATCCGTCTCGAACTCGACGAGCGGTTCATCTTTTAGGACGTGGTCGCCGCTGGCGTTGTACCAACGCGCGATGTCTGCCTCATTGACGGATTCTCCGCCCGAGGGCACTTTGATTTCAATTTTCATTGCTCTCTCTCTTCGATTACGGACGAGGCCTCGTCCGTGAAAAATGCGCTATGTAATAGCTTTTGCTGGTGCTCTTGAAACAGTTTTTTGTAGCCGATCGCGGGGCTCGCGGCTGCAGGTCGGCTGATCACGCGCAGATTAAAGCTGGCAAGGCGATTGCGGATGAAGGACCAAGCCCCCAAATTCTCGGCTTCTTCCTGGAACCAGATGCGATCGGTGACGGCCGCGTACTTCTCAAGAAGGGCTGCGTCCTGCTGCTCTGGAATAGGATAGAGCTGTTCGAGGCGAATCAGCGCAACGTCGGTAATGCCGAGCTCCTCTCGCATGCTGTACAGCTCATAGTAGACTTTTCCGGTGCAGAACACGACGCGACGTGCGGACTCCGCAGAAACCTGATCGTCGTCTATGGTTTCTCGAAACCGCCCCTTTTTGAGCTCGCTTAAAGGCGAGCGGACGAGCTTGTGCCGCAGCAATCCCTTCGGGGTCATCACGATCAGCGGCTTGCGATAGCGAACGTGCTGCTGCCGGCGCAGCATGTGGAAGAAATTCGCAGGCGTCGTGGGTTGGGTGACAACGATATTATCCTCGGCACAGAGCTGCAGGAAACGCTCG
>DMTJ01000089.1 GCA_003477185.1 Lentisphaeria bacterium | reverse complement strand
GCTGACTGCCAGCGGAGAAAGCTTGTCAGAGGAGTTGCTTCCCCACGGGAGAATGGCGTCCTCCCGGTCGACCCCGGCGTGAGAGAGCCAGGATTTTGCCGAGTTGATCAGCTGGCTCGGGAGTGTAGCTCCATAGTCGCGTGCAAAGGTGCCAACAGCCTGTGGCGGATTCTTTAGCCAGGGAAGGTCCACAGCGCCGTCTGGGAGCTCCACGCCGGGCAAGTAGCAGAATGAGGGAAGAAGCCGGCATGGGGAAACTTCTCCAGATGCGACCACCTGGGGAATGTTGAACACTTCGCCCGCGTGATTTTCCTGGTAGGTGTCATAGAAGAAGCAGGCGCTGTTCGTCGTGCCAAGGTCTATTCCGACGATATACCGTGACTGGTGAAGCGCATCACTCATGGGATTCAGCGCTTTCTGCTAGTGGCGCGCGGCCCTCTCGCAGTTCATAACGAAGTCGCCAACGACGTTCGCCGCCGGACTCCGTGCACCATAAGGCAAGCGTACCTATTTCACTGAGTTCCGCGTGCAGATTGACCGGAATCAAGCTGCCGGCGCCATCACCTTCGTCCACATTCAGGTGAGTGGAGAGGCTGGGGAGTTCTGTGATACCAGCCATGTCTGTGATGTTGGGAATCGTGGATCCCGCCGGGTCTTCCTGGCGGTCCGCAGAGGCGAAGAAGCGAAACTCGGAAGAGGCACCGACGAATACACCTAAGCCCTGGCTAGGAATATCCAGTTCGGTTCCTTCCTCCAGGCCAAAGGGGATCACGCAAAGTCCCTCCATCGGGGGCTCGTAGCCGGGGATCGCTGGCATGGTTGATTCGATTCCGACATAGTAGCTTCGCGCACTGCCTGCGCGAATTCGGATCGCGTTGCCGCGCCGTACGTTTCCATACCAGCAGGCGCCATAGGCAACTGCGAGATCCGGGTGGGTGCCAGCGAGCTGTGTGACCTCAGCGCCGTGCCAATCGGAAAGGACGTCAAGAAGCCGGGCGCGAATGGCTGGTGCCTTGCTGACTCCGCCGTTAAACAGCACGGCGGCTGGCGAGGCGCAGTCTTCTCCCGAATTGCGAGATACAAATGCGGCGAGATGCCTGGTCATGGCCGGATCACTTGCGTATTGTAGGCCGAAAGAACGGAGCCCTGCGCGCCTAGCTTGTGCCGGCTCCGCATCTACTGCACATGCGGGGAAAAAACCGTCCAAGAGGATGCCTTGCGCCTCTTCAGGTGTAACCTGGACAGAGATGGTGCCACCGATCAGGCTGCTTCCCCGTCCGAGTACCGTCAGCGTCTGCGGTTCCGTCGCGCCGTCTCGCAGTAGTTCTTCTTTTGCCTCGCGGCAGGCATGTGTCAGGCCCGCGAGTTGGCGGGCATCGAGCTTCATATTGCGTTCACGCTGCAATTTCGCTGCTACGCTGTAGGCGAGAGCCAGGTCAAGGTTATCGCCGCCAAGTAGAATGTGGTTACCGACTGCGATCCGCTCCAGCCCGAGATTCCCGTCCTCGTTGGTGACCTGAATCAAGCTAAAGTCTGTGGTCCCACCACCGATATCGCACACCAGAATCTGCTGACCTGCTTCGATCTCATCGCGCCAGTTCTCGCCGTGCTCGTGCAGCCAAGCATAGAACGCAGCTTGAGGTTCCTCCACGAGGGTGACAGATAGTCCGGCTTCCTCTGCGGCCATGACCGTCAGGTCCCGAGCGACTGCGTCAAAGGAAGCTGGGACGGTCAGTATGATCTCCTGAAACTCAAAGCGATCTTCGCTATCCATCGTCTGGTTCCAGGCATCACGCAGATGGCCAAGAAGGCGCTTTGCGGATTCAACCGGTGAAATCTTGAGCTGGCTCTCCTCGCGGTCCCAGGGCAGGATGTCGGCGAGTCGGTCCACGTTGCCGGCACAGAGCCACGACTTGGCCGAACTCACCACCTGTGTGGGGGACATCGCCCCAAGCTTTCTTGCGTGCTGACCACAGCAAAAGCTGCGCTCGGTTGCCCACGGCAGGTCCAGGCTGCCTTGGGCGAACTGCCCTTCATTCGGCAGGTAGAGAAACGACGGGAGCGTATCCGCGGTGCCCACCTCCCCTGAATTCGATACCTGGGGAATCTGGAAGAGCTGCGGCTCTGGTACCTCTGCCTGCTGGTCAAGGTAGGCAACTGCCACATTGGTGGTTCCTAGGTCGATCCCGATCACGTATCTCGACATTTGTTAGCCGCCCACTTCTACTTCAGCTGGCTGAATGATCGTGGTGTTAACTGCACCCGTACGCTGGGGAAGGTTCACCTTGTCTGCACGCCAGCCGCGATGGGCGAGCGCCCCCTTATACGGGCCTGATTCAGGAAGATTTCCCGTGAGCCGTAACTCTGTCGCGTCAAACCCGTCGGGAATCTCCACCTGGCTCTGTTCGTCCTCGGAGCGGACCGGCTGGATGGAAAAGTGGTGGTTCAATGCTGCTTGGCAATCTCCATGAATCTGGCGGACTGCCGCCCCGATCTGATCATCAGCGTATCCATCGATGGACTCCTGGAGAAAATCAATCAGCCGTCCCTCGCGTTGCAGTAACAGCAACGTATACATCGCACCTTCCTCGAATCGCTCGGGCATCAGTTCTGGCTTTAGTGGGGCCGCCGGCTTCGGCGTCGGCGTTGGTGCCAGGGGAAGAGACGATTTCGGAACGAGCTCCTCGCCTTTCAAAACCATCATAAACGCTTTCCACGCTTGTAGCAATTTCATCGTCTTTGTCCTAGTGCAGATTTCCGCGAAGAGGTTAAATTGCCCGCAATCGCATTGCTTTCAATTAAGGTGCCCTTGACCATGAGCTGCATTATCGCCTATTTCGGGATTGTTGGCGCGTGACTGAGGCTGATTCGCTGCGCGGATGGATCTTAGCGCTCCTGCAGGAGTTTGATCAACTTCGGCGCAAATTCCCTATTATCAAGACAATGCGCCCTCCTAATTTGGCAATTAGCGCGCATTTGACTCGTGACTGGGGAAGTTGGGATGAGGATAAGAGATTGTTGACCTTGTCTCGACGCCTGTTCAAAGCGGCGAATTGGGATGATGTTGTCGCTGTGTTTCACCATGAATTAGCACACCAGATTGTTTCAGAACATTTTGGGATTCGCAATGCGCGACCCCATGGCGAAGCATTTTCGCGAGCGTGCCACCTGATTGAGATTGAGCCGGAGACCACCTTCACACCACGGGGGAAGAGCGCGGTACCTAAGCGTATCGAGAAGCTATTGGCTCTCGGTCAATCCGCCAATAGTCACGAAGCAGAGCTGGCTCTGGAAAAAGCCCATGAGCTGGCCTTGCGCCAAAACCTCACATATACGCAGGGATCGCCTCGCTCAGCTGCATACGGATTTCGGCTAGTGGGCCCTGCTCGGCAGCGACTCCCTCGCTATTTCCACGCCGTTGGCAATATCGTCTCAGACT
>DMTJ01000198.1 GCA_003477185.1 Lentisphaeria bacterium | reverse complement strand
CATCGACGACATCTGGCGCAGTTGCAGACGGAGTGGCCTACCAACTCAAGAGCTTTAATTTCGGCGGCACCACATATACCAATGTGCGCAGCGCGACGTTGAACTGGGATATCCCGCTGGAAGATGACGAGCGCCCAGAACCCGAATACGTCTACTACAAAAAAAACAGCATCAGCGGCAAGGTTACCATCCGCGGTTTCGCCGAAGTCACGCAAGACCGGCTGGAAGATGGCAGCACTGAAACGGTATGCACGCTGGTGCTGGAAGACGTGGCCGGAGTTGCCGCCGACAAAACGTACACGATTGGTAACGTGTTCGCTCAGATCGAGACGAACGGCGCAGATGTCGAGGTTTCGTTTAAGCAGACCGAGGCGTAAAACTTGTGCTCCCTGTCGTTTATTTCTTCGAGCGTGCGCGCACACTGACCCCGCATCTCCGCGAGACCTATGGTTTTGCGGAGATCGCGGAAGAAGGCCGGTGGCGTTGGTACAAGGATCGCACCGTCTCGGGGCTGCTTGCGCGGAGACATAAGGGCGAACTGTGCGGGTTTCCGGCTGACGATCCAGATGACTACGCATGGACGCGTGTAGCGACTCCGACAGCGGCCAACGAGCTAAAAGGCGCAGTATGGATAGGCATCCACAAAAAGGCCGCGCCAGAGCATTTTCAGCGCGAAGGCGTGCGCGGCTACAACGTGACGCTGGGAGACGGTAGGGGCTGGCTTATACCAGTGCTGAACATCACCAGCGAGAACCTATGCGTACCACGCAATGAAGCGCTGATAGACAACGTCTGGACGCCTATCGCGCACCACAAGTGCCGGGACCTGTGCGAGACGGCTATGGAGATGGCGGGGCAGTTTCGGTCTGTTGCGCTGGGCCAAAGCGAGACGCTACCAACAGACGACGAGATGCGCGACCTAATGGCGTCAGCGATCTCGATCAATTACGATCTGACCGTGCAAGAAGCCGGGTGCTTGTCGCTGTTTTCGCCTGACTGCTATTCCGATGTAACAAAGGCCGTCATCGACTGGAACGCTACAATCGAACTAATGCACTTGCTCAAGGAAATGCAGGAGGGCGACGGAGGCAATCTAAACCCGCCAGAGGCTGCCACCGATGGCAGCAATACAAGCTCTGGCGAGCCGGAGCGCTACCAGCTTACCGGCCTACCTGCACCGATTCCTGGCTCCTATCCCGAGAACGATAACGAGGAAAATTGACATGCCCACGAAGAAGAAAACAATCCCACAATGCAAGGCGTGCGCGTGCGCAATGGTTGAGCATTCCGCATCGGGCGGCGACGTAAAGTATCGTTGCTCGCGCTGCCGTTGTTCCGAGGTCGTAAAGGACGCCCGGAAGAACGATACGAATACCCGCTGCATGCGGACGACTGCCCGCCGTGCAGCCTGCACCACGACCACCGCGAAATAGCAGACCCCATTGGCTGCTAACCTAGAGCTCAAGGCTGAAACAGAGGGCGTAGACGAAGTCCTGTCTGCGTTCGATAAATTGTCACGCGCCGAGCAGGCAATGATTGCTAAGTCTACCGCCGCGAATACACGGAACCAAGGCGGTTTGGCGGATTCGCGGAAGAAAACTAGGGGGCTCACTGATGCCCAGCGTCAGCTTAATTCTGCGATGTCCGCAGGACGGCAAATACTTGGCAGCTTAGGGATTGGTTTTGGGGCCTTTGAAATCGCCAGGCAGGTAATCAGTGACATTAAATCCGAGCTTGCGGCAGTGGTCGGGCTGCAAGAAAGGGCGCTGGGAAAACAGGGAAACTTCGCAACCCAAGTTGCAAAGTTCACCAAGTCCACGGCACTAGACGAAGGGCTCCACATGCGCTCGATTCAGTTTGCCAAGGAGCTCGGGCCAACGCTGGGCGAAGGCGGGGCTGGGCACGTGCTCGACCAATTAAAAGACATCCTGCCGAAAACCGCAGAAGAAGATGTCGACCAAGTTTTCGCGGACATGCGCGCGAGCATCACGGGCACCGGAAAATATGACCGCGAAGCTAATTTCGCTGCGGAGGTTCAAGCCGGGAAGCGACTCGGGCAAGTATTCGGCGCCCCCGAACAAGGCGCCAACCTGCTACAATATGTAGTGGCAGGAGGTGGCTCAACATTTGACGAGACTATTGAGGCAAATCCGGCCATCAGCGCCGCAGCCGCTTCCGCTGGCGACAAGGAAGCAGCAGCGTTAATCTATGGCATGTTCCAGACGACCACCAAGGCCGACCAAGGGGCCGAGCAGGCGGCAACGCAGTTGCAGACCATCATGGGGCGGCTGTCATCTGGCGATACTTTCAAAGTCGCGAATTCTGACCAGAGCCTGACGATACCGGGGACGATCAAGGATAAACTGGAGTTTCTTACCGAGTCTGGTAAGACCCAGGAAGATAAAAACCTGATCATGAACTCCATAGCCAAGGAGGGGGCCAAAGGTCGCGAATTGCTCGCTAACATATTGAGCAATCCAGAGGCAGTACGGGAGAGTGCCCAGACGATCCTTGCAGCCTCACGAGGCGAACGGGATTTTACGCAATTCACACAGTCCCGAATAGAACAGGGGCTAGGAAGGGGAGTAGCCAGGACCGTTGCAGATGCTGCATTGTCTGCGGGAACTTCAGATGCTGGCGAGTTGGATACACAGGCGTCCGCCAAGGCTGAGATAGCAGCCAGCGCGGACCGGGTGCGCGGGGATTTCGGACTAAGGTCAGATGCTGATAGTGCGAGCGTAATTCGGGCCTTGTTTACGCAGGACCCCGACGAGTTTCAGCGGGTATATCGGCCAAAAGATCAGGCGCGAATGTCAACTGGCGAATTCCGGGAGCAAGAAATAGGGCGGTTGCTGCGGGATTTGGCCAGCTCCTTACAGGACCCAGCCGACATAAACGCGCGAGGCCGCAGGCGTCTAGAAGATCCCTTAGGCTCTAAGCCACGTAGTACACTGTTAGAAGGCGTGACCACCCCCGAACAGCTCGCGCGGAGAGCAGTGGCCACGGGCCAAGTCAGCGGAGGCGGAGGGGTAGTCACCGCAGGCGAAGAGC
>DMTJ01000566.1 GCA_003477185.1 Lentisphaeria bacterium | reverse complement strand
ATCGCCCCCACGGAAACAGCGGTGAGCTTGGCATTCAAATGGAATACGCGCCCTCGCCATTCAATCCCGGGCTGCACCTGTTGCGCATCGCCGTAATCTCTCCCGGACAGCAGGGAGAAAAGGTCGACCCAGAGACTACCTACATCTGTATCCCGCCCATGTCCGACCTGCAGGGCATCAATCGTGCCCATTGGCTGATCGAGCGCATGTTGCGCGGCATGACCGAAACGACACGAATCACCATGGTCAGCTGTGGCCACCAGTTCCAGAAGATTGCTGAGAACGTCCCCTCGACTCAGGAACGCATGTTGCGCACTGCGTTGAAATCGCGTCCCGTCCGCGATGTAGATTGGTCGGGCGCGATGCACGAGGCCTTCACCAGCAAATCTCCATCAGACAAACTCCGCCGCGTCATCATGATGATCAACGCAGACGATCGATCGACCATGATGACCCCGGACAGATGGCCGAAACCGCTAAGTGACATCGAGGTTCTAGCGATTCCGATCGGAGAAAACCCAGCGGCAAATCCCGTTGCTGCCCGAGCTGCGGCACTCTATGGTGCAAAAGTATTCCCCGTCAGCAGCGGCAGCTCCCCCAGCAGCCAGGATGTGGCACGGGCTGTAGAGTCACGAGGGCGGGTAACGGGTGCCAACCTGATGATGACCGTCACCTTCAACAAGCAGATCGTGGCCCGCGCTCGCCTCGTGACGCGTGATGCCAAATGGATCGCGGCAAACCATAACGTTCAAATGGCCCCCGAGCTGAGTGAGGGAAAATCCTTGACGTATCTTTACGAGGTCGAGCTGAAACGTGCCCTCGGTTCTGGCGAACGTCTGGCGGACTTCAAAGTTCTCTACGATCACGGTGGCGTGCGTGGCAAGGAAGCGTTTCGCTCTTGTACGACCGAGTTCGCCCGCGCAGAGCTGTCAAAGGGTTCAGCTGGGTTTCAGCTGGCTGCTATGGCTGGGGAAGCCTTGCGCAGGTTACCGGCCAGCCAGACCTTTACCCGCGGCGACCTGCGGACCCTGTCTGATGCTTTTAGCAACGAGTTGCCCAGGCGGGTGCGAGTGGAAGACATTCTTCAGACCGTTCAGCGCGCGAGACAGCACTGAAGCGGGCTCGAAGACGCCCGCCGTTTGACGGCCCGCGTGGGCCTTCCCTCTCCCCTACACAAGATTCAGCCGGTTCTTCTATGCGCATCCTTTTTGCCCTTCTGTTATACCCGTTTCTTGCCTCAGCTGCAAACGAGGAAGTCGAGCGCCTGCGTAACTGCGTCGTTCGCATTAGCGTTGCTGCCCAGTCCCCGGACTACCGGCAACCGTGGAGCTCTGGGAGCGTCGGGGGCGGAGTTGGCAGTGGCTTTCTGATCGGCGAGCGCCAGATCATGACCAATGCACACGTGGTCAGTAATTCCCGGCTGATCACAGTCGAGCGCGATGGTGACCCCAACGAGTACCCCGCGCAAATCCTGCACATCGCCCATGACTGTGACTTGGCCCTGCTCACGGTCGAAGATCCAAGCTTCTTCAAGGGTATGGCCTCGCTCTCTTTTGGCGACATTCCGGATCTGCATTCCACGGTCACGACCTACGGCTACCCGATTGGCGGCGAACGCATGTCCGTCACACGCGGCGTGGTCTCACGCATCGAATTTCGCACCTACAGCCATTCCTCCCTCGACGCGCATCTGGCAATTCAAATTGATGCAGCGATCAACCCCGGAAATAGCGGCGGCCCGGTCTTGCAAGACGGAAAGTGCGTTGGCGTAGCATTTCAGGGCCTCAGTGGAGCTGTCGCGCAGAACACCGGTTACATGATCCCGACGCCTGTCATGAAGCGCTTCGTCAAGGACATCGAGGACGGCAGCTATGACGGCTATGTCGAACTGGCTGTAAACTACCAGACGCTGCAGAACCCGGCATTGCGACGCAGCTTGGCACTAGTGGATGACGACACCGGCGTGCTGGTCACCTCAATTCCCCAGGTTGGCTCCGCTCACGGTGCCTTGCAGGTGGACGATGTACTCATCGCCATTGACGGCCACCGCATCAGCAGCGATGGCCAGATTGTGCTCGACGGTGGCTCTGTCCAACTGGAAGAGATTGTAGAGCGCAAGTTTCATGGCGATATCGTGTGCTTCGGTGTAATTAGAAATCGGGAAACGATCGACGTGGATGTCACGTTGAAGGGAGCCTGGCCCTACCGCATTCTGGCCAAGACCTACGACGTACGGCCTCGCTTCGTGCTATTCGCAGGCCTGCTGTTTCAGCCGGTGGATCGCAACTTCCTTTCCACCTACAGCATCGACGACCTCGAGGTCATGTATCGCTACTCATACTTTGTCTCCGACGAGATCTACCTAGACCACCCCGAAATCGTCGTCTTCAGCGAGATGATTCCAGATAGCATTAACAGCTATTTTCGCGAACTCCGCAACGGTGTCGTTGAAGAAGTAAACGGCAAGACCATCCGAGGTCTCGCCGATCTCGCTGAAGCGATCGACCAAGACGTCGCTCATCATGTCATTCGCCTAGTCGGCCAGGGCCGACCGCTGGTGATCGAAGCTGCGCAAGTAGAAGCGGCCAGACAGCGCATCCTGTCGACCTACGGGATCACGCAGGAGCGCTATCTCGGGCTGGACCAAAAGCAGGAGGAACAGAAATGAAAGCTCTCGTCGCATCCATCCTTTTATTCTCTCTTCCTGTTCTCGTGTCTGCTGGGCAAGATGCCCCGACCAAGTCCGTCATCCGCGTACACGTCACCAGCCAGAGCTACGTATTTCTCCAACCCTGGCGCAAGACCAAGCCGAGCAGCCGCCGAGGCCTGGGCACCTGCGTGCGACCGAATCAGTTTCTGGTCACGGCAGACCTCGTCCGCAACGCGACATTCGTCGAGTTGGAACGCGTCGGGGAGCCCGGAAAATCCACAGCGCGGGTCAAGCACGTGGACTATCTGACAAATCTGGCACTCGTAGAGGCCCTTGATGCGAGCTTCACCAGTAAACACGAGGCGTTGGCCCTTACCGATGTCAAGGCAGTCGGTGATGCCACAGCCGTCTGGCAATTCGAGAACAACGGCACCCCAGTGCTCGGAGAGGGTAGGATCAAGGCAATCGAACTCGGGATGTACGGCTCCGACAGTGCCATGCTTATCTACAAGCTGGACATCAAGCTGGCACCGGTCGGGAGCAGCTTCGTGCTGCCCGTGTTGGCAGGCGGCAAGCTGATCGGCCTCTCCATGTCCTACACGGCCACGGGTCAGTCCATGACGGTGATTCCAGCCATGGTCATTTCCCGCTTCCTCACAGACTTGGACGATGGCGAATACCAAGGGTTTCCGCGGGCTGGCTTCAGCTTCTCCAATATGGAAGATCCACAGCTGCGGAAATACGCCAAGCTAAATGGGAAAAGGGACGGCGTCTATATCTCCGATGTCGGCCCGGGTGGGGCCGCTGAGCTGGCTGGCCTCGAAGCTGGCGATGTTCTGCTTAGTGTGGCTGGATTTGACATCGATCGCCGCGGCGAGTACGTGGATCCTGATTTTGACCGTCAATCAATCGCGCACCTCACCACCACACGCCATGTCTCTGGTGATGTCGTTCCCCTTACCGTCCTGCGCGATGGTGAGTTCATGGAGCTGTCAATGACGCTCAAGCCACTGGCACTTGATGAGTATCCATCCCTGCCTTTCCTCTATGACAGACCGCCACGCTTTGTGATCGTGGGCGGGTTCGTCTTTCAGGAGTTGTGCCGCGAAATGCTTAAGTCCTGGGGCGGCGACTGGCCCTCAGCCGCGCCGCGCCGCCTCGTCTACTACGAACGCAACCAGTGGGATCTCATCGGCCCAGATAAACGCCTAGTCATTCTCACCCGCGTCCTGCCGACCCCCGGCAACATCGGCTACCAGCACTTTCGCTTTGAGATGGTCAAGAGTGTGAATGATGCGGAGATACAAAGCCTCGAAGACCTAGTTGCCGCATTTCAGGCCACGGATCCGGAGTTTCAAACGATCCGGTTTCGCCATAACAGCGAACGCATCGTGATCGACACCGCGTCTCTCGGCAGCGAGACGAAGCTCGTCCAGATGCGGTATCGCATCCCTCGGATGGCCCATCTCGGAGAAGAATAAGCCATCCGCACCCAGCGTATCAGAAGGAACCATTATGTCTCGTCCTGACGGCCGTACTCCCGGGCAGATTCGCCCGCATCAGTTCACTCCAAATTTCTCCCGCAATGCAGACGGCTCCGTGCTCATCGAATGCGGTAACACGCGCGTGATCTGCACGGCTTCCGTCACCCCAGGCGACCCCCGCTGGATGCGTGAAGAGGGCAAACCAGGCGGCTGGGTCACAGCAGAGTACCAGATGCTACCAGCCTCCACCGGCCGGCGCGGATCGCGGCGCCCTAACAGTCGCGCCACCGAGATCCAACGCCTGATCGGCCGCTGCCTACGCGCTTCGGTGGACATGACCAAGCTTGGCGATCACTCCGTTTATATTGACTGTGATGTATTGGATGCCGATGGCGGCACTCGCTGCGCCAGCATCAACGGTGGCATGGTCGCACTAAGCTTGGCACTCAGCAAGCTCTTCGCTGAAGGCAAGATTAGCACCATTCCCATCGTCAATCCCATCGCTGCGATCAGTGTCGGCATCGTGGACGGCGTCCCAGTAGCCGATCTGAACTACATCGAAGACAGCGGTGCGGATGTCGACTTGAATGTGATCATGGCGGAGAACGGCGAGTATGTCGAACTCCAAGGCACAGCTGAAGGCAAGACTTTCTCCCGCGCGCAGATGGACAGCATGCTGAGACTTGCGGACTCCGCAATCCGCGAAATTTTGGACCTACAACGGGCCTGTCTGAGCAAGAGATGAATGCACGCCGGCAGCCGCTGCAGTTCAACCTAGATGAGCTGACGTCGCAGACGCCAGCCATGCAGCGCTGCCTCAAGCTGGCACGCGAAGCTGCGCGGAGTGACCTGCCTCTGCTGCTGCAAGGCGAGACCGGCACTGGCAAAACGCTGCTGGCCCACGCCATACATCTGTCCTCGTTGCGTAGCGACAGCACGTTCGTCTCGTTCAATGCCTCTGCGATGACAGACACGCTCTTAGAAAGTCAGCTTTTTGGCCATGAGAAAGGCGCGTTTACTGGCGCCAATCGCAAGGTGATCGGGAAGTTTCCCGCCGCCCACGAAGGCACGCTGTTTCTAGATGAAATCGCCGACATGAGCCCAACCGCGCAAGCCAAAATCCTGCGCGCGGTCGAATACGGTAAGTTCGAGCCGCTTGGTGCAGAAGAGATGCGCTATGCCGACGTGCGCGTGCTCTCTGCCACCAATCGGCCGCTGCGTGAGTGGGCACAGCAGGGAGAGTTTCGCCAGGATCTTTACCATCGCCTCAATGGCATCACCCTGCACATTCCGGCGTTGCGAGATCGCCGTGAAGACCTACCAGCTCTGATCGCCATGGAGCTGCAGCTCTGCGCCCAGCGGGCCGATAAGACCATTACCGCTCTTCACCCAGACGCGTTCAACAAGCTGATAGCCTGGGATTGGCCAGGGAACCTGCGGGAGCTACATCGGGTGATCCAGACCGTGGTCCTGTTCGCTGATGGCGTGGTCGGCCCGGAGCACGTGATGCTGGATGACAGCTGGGAGGCCCCGCCAACACCAGCAGCAAAGGTTACGGAGCCCGCAATTCCCGAGACCATGGCTACGGAGCCCGACGCGACGTTGGACGCTGCAATTCTGCGCCACGTCGTCGCAGTCTACGAATCGACCGGGCGTAACAAAGTGAAGACGGCAGAGCTGCTGGGCATTTCCCGTGCCCGCTTGTATCGCAAGCTAGCCGCCCTAGGAGAAGCATGATTATCATCGCAGCGATTGCCCGGAACGGGATCATCGGCCGAGACAACACCTTACCGTGGCGGCTACCCAGTGACTTAAAGCGCTTCAGGAAGTTGACCACGGGGCAGGCCATCGTGATGGGCCGCAAGACCTGGGAGAGCCTCCCGTTCGCCCTACCCAAGCGACTCAATTTGGTAATGACCCGAAACCCGACGTACGAGGCAGACGGCGCGACCTGTGTGACAACTCTTGCGGAGTCCGCAAAACTCGCAGCTGCGCAAGATCTCTACGTGATCGGCGGTCGCGCTATTTACGCGGCTGCGCTGCCGCTCGCGACGCGGCTGGAATTGACTTGGGTGGATGCGGATGTGGCGGGCGATGTTGCATTTCCGGATTTGGACCTGGCAGCTTGGGAGTGCGTGAGCGAATCCGCGAGGCAAGAGGACGGGGATTACCCATACCGCTTCGCCACCTATGAGCGCAAGACCTGAGCAAAGCCTGCCTCTGCGGATGCCGCGCTGGAGAATATCCCCAGATCAGGCAAGATTATCATTGCATTTCAGCTCGCTCGACGCTAGTTTTTGTAGCCGCGTGGCGCGCGCCATCGGCGTGCGAACCGGGCGATTGATCCGAGTATAATCAGCCTTACAGGGAGACGAACACGCGAATGGCCCAAACGGACCACCAATACACAGACGACTCCATCAAGACCCTCAGCTCGCTCGAGCACATCCGCGCCAGGCCGGGTATGTACATCGGCAGAATGGGAAATGGCTCGCATGCTGAGGACGGCATCTACATCCTGATCAAGGAGGTGGTCGACAATTGTATCGACGAGTACATCATGGGCTACGGCAAAAAAGTCGAGCTTGATGTCCAAGAGCAAACGACGACAATCCGTGATTTCGGCCGCGGGGTTCCGCTCGGCAAGGTAGTGGACTGTGTCTCCAAGATCAACACGGGGGCAAAATTCAATACGGATGTGTTTCAGTTTTCAGTGGGGTTAAACGGAGTGGGCACCAAGGCGGTAAATGCGCTGTCCGCTGAGTTTGAGATCACATCGCACCGGGAGGGAAAGTTCAAGCGGGCCATCTTCCGCAACGGCGTGCTGGAACTGGAAGACGAGGGCAAGACTGACGAACCCGACGGCACCAAGGTGTCCTTCACCCCTGCCCTGGATCTTTTTCCTAAGTTTAAGTTCGACGAGAAGTACATTCGCAAGCGCCTGTGGAACTACGCATACCTGAACAGCGGCCTGGCCCTGCTGCTTAACGGCGAGCGGATCTATTCTCGGCACGGTTTGTTCGACTTGCTGCAGGAGAAGATCGAGGGTGATACGCTCTACGACATTCTCCATCATAAGAGCGATCAGCTGGAATTCGCCTTCTCGCATACATCCTCGTTCGGGGAGAATTACTACTCCTTTGTGAACGGGCAGTACACGAACGACGGCGGCACCCATCAGTCGGCATTTCGGGAGGGGATTCTCAAAGGCATCAATGAGTTTGCTCGCAAATCCCACCATCCGGATGATGTCCGCAACGGTGTCTTCGGCGTAATCGCTATCAAGCTTCGCGAGCCTATCTTCGAATCCCAGACGAAGAATAAGCTGGGCAACACCGAGATCCGCGCAGACTTGGTCGCCACGATTAAAGACGCAATTGCCAAAGCACTGCACCAGAACCCAGAGATTGCCGAGGCGATTTTGGGCAAGGTGACCGAGAATGAGAAGCTTCGCAAGGAAATACAGGCGGTCAAGAAGGCCAGTAAAGAGAAAGCCAAGAGGGTCTCGCTGCAGATCCCCAAGCTGAAGGACTGCAAGTACCACCTAAACCGCAATCCAGAGAAGGGTGCCAATACGATGCTCTTCCTCACGGAAGGGGAGTCTGCAGCCGGTTCGATGGTGAGCTGTCGGGATGTGTATACGCAGGCAATTTTTGCGTTGAAGGGCAAGCCGCTGAATTGCTTTGGCAAAAAGCGGGACCTGATCGTAAGCAACGATGAGTTTTACTCGGTCATGCGCGCGCTGAATATCGAGGATGGCATCGACGGACTGCGCTACAGCAAGGTTGTGATTGCCACCGACGCGGACGATGACGGCATGCATATCCGCAATCTGCTGCTGACATTCTTCCTCTACTATTTCGAACAGCTGATCCTCAGCGACCATCTTTACATCCTCGAAACGCCGCTGTACCGCGTGCGGAACAAGAAGGAAACCGTGTATTGTTACGACGATGCTGAGCGTGACGAGGCGATGGAACGGATAAGGGGGCCGGAGATGACGCGCTTCAAGGGCCTGGGAGAAATCTCGCCCAAGGAATTCGGCCAGTTTATCGGGGAGGACATTCGTCTGCTCAAAGTCAGCATCGACCGCCTGCAGGAAGTGCCGGACATCCTGCGCTTCTTCATGGGCAGCAATACCCCAGAGCGGCGGCAGTATATCCTGGATAATCTGGTGATGACAGCATGACGGATCATGAAGGCGATGATCCCCAGCTCAGCCTACCTTTCGGCAATGGCGATGACGACGATGCGGTTAAAACGCTAAAGGAACAAGCAGATCCGGATTCACTGCGCGGCATGATGGCTGGCTACTTTCTCGAGTACGCCAGTTACGTGATTCGCGACCGAGCAATCCCGCATCTCGATGACGGCCTGAAACCTGTGCAATGCCGAATCCTGCATTCGCTGCACGAAGTAGACGACGGCAAGTTTCACAAGGTGGCGAATATCGTCGGCCATGTGATGAAATATCACCCACATGGCGATATGTCGATCTACAACGCTTTGGTTCATCTTGCAAACAAAGAGTACTTCATCGACCGCCAAGGGAACTTTGGGAATATCCTGACGGGTGACGGTGCCGCCGCTGCCCGATACATCGAATGTCGGCTTACCCCTCTGGCTCGCGAGGTGCTGTTTAACAAGGAAATCACTCACTTTGTAGACTCATACGACGGCCGGAACAAAGAGCCGGTCACGCTCCCGGCCAAGGTCCCAGTGCTGCTGATGCAGGGAAGCGAGGGCATCGCGGTAGGCATGTCCACCCGCATTCTATCGCACAACTTCGGCGAGCTGCTGCAAGCGCAGGTCGCAATCCTGCGAGACGAGCCGTTCGAAATCCTGCCTGACTTCCTGCAGGGTGGCCGTATGGACGTCAGTGAGTATGAGGAGGGCATGGGCAAGGTTCGCGTCCGGGCTGATATTGAGATCGTCGATGACAAAACTCTGGCCGTGCGGCAGTTGCCACCGACCACCACCACCGAGAGCATGATGGCATCGATTCAAGACGCCGCATTCAAGGGCAAGGTGAAGATCGCGTCCGTCACGGACTACACAGCAGAACACGTCGAAATCGAGATCAAGCTCCCGCGTGGCATACATGCAGACACCACGCT
>DMTJ01000172.1 GCA_003477185.1 Lentisphaeria bacterium | reverse complement strand
CCCACGGCTTATAGGCCCGTTCAAAAGTCGTACCTTTCTGCACTACGATCTTCGGAATCTCGATGTCGTACTGTTCCTTGAGGATGGGTAGGGCAAAGTCCGAAGACTTGTGATCCTTCCAATCTGTGCCGAGATCGAAGTCTGCCAGCCCCACCCAGATTGGATGCCAGAACAGGTGGTTGATGTCGCGTGGGCCGGGGTAGACATGGCCGCCAGCTTCCTCGACCACTTGCTCGGCTGCCTTGATTTTTCCCTTGAAGAATGAGCCCCAGCTACGGCTGGTGAGCGAGAAGGCGGCCAACAGGACAACCAGCATCCCGATCCTGACTGGCCAGCTGCGCTTGTGGGCGACGAACAGATAGCAGAAGGCTGCGGTGCCGACGAGGGCAACGGGCTCGCTGCGCAGGGTGCCAATTGTGGCAACCAAGATGCCTGTCAGGACGGGTGCGCACCAGCGATAGAGCTTGCGCTGGCCACTGGAAAATAGCGGTAGGTTCAAGGCAAGAACGGCTGTTGCGGTAATAATGACCCAGCAGAAAATGTTATCATGACCGTCAGGAAACCAGAAGGTCGGTACGTGTTGCCGGCCGTAGATCTCGAAAAGCTGAAAGGGATTAGAGCCGATAAAAATCACGAGGAAGGTGCCCAAGACTGGTCGTCGAATTAGCCAGAATGCGAGAAAGAGCCCCATAAGGGCAACGGCGAATGCGGTGCCGCTGGCCACACGCATGTTCGGCTCTTCGTCCCAGCCGTTGCGCCAGATGCTTGGAAGATAGAGGTAGGTCTTGCCCAGCTCGCCGTAGCGCGTGCTATGGCCAACTTCAGTCAGCAGCTTGTCGCCATTCTCGGCGATCTCGCTGTCAGCGCCAGCAAGAGATTTTTCGAGGTCCTCATCAGGCACCTCAGTTGCTACGGGAAACAAGCCCTTAAAATAGAGAAAGTAAAGCAGCCGGGTCTGCTGATGAATTCCTGACGAAGCGCGCAGCGCATAATTACGGTCAAGCTTTTCATGGCTGCGTGCGAACGAGTTCTGCCAGACGCCGATCAACAGCAGGCCGACGATCAGGACACTCCAGCGCGCAGCGGGCTTCAGCATCAGCCGACGCTGCTCCTTACCACCCAACCAGGTGGAGATGCGAATACGCCAGGAGTTTCTGGCCTGGACTGCTCGGCTCTTTTGTTGGCGCTTTTCGCGCTTGGAGGGTTTCTTACCAGCCATCGCTTTCAACTAGGATATCAAGATTTGAAAAGCCGGTACGGTAGTTGTCAGCACGGTGGTTGCAACCAGACGCAGGTTCCGGAGGTTTTTACCCGGCCGCCTCTGCCTCTGCCTCTGCCTCTAGTAAGCCCTCCGCGCAAGAGAGTGGCCACCTTGCCCCATCACACTCCACGCTACCAGTCATCCGTGCTGCGTCTCGTGAGCTTGCGGAACTGGCCCTCGAGAATGGCCTCGCGGTTTTCGGTGCGCTCTTGCTTGAGCTCCTTCAGCTCCTCGATCTCTGCCTCAAGGTCCTGTACTTCATAGGTGGTGTGCTCCTGGCGAAGCTCAAAGAGACGATTCAGCATCTTGCGGAGTTGTGCTTCGTGGTGGGCGGCTGCCTCCTTGACTTGCGGCGACGCATTTCGTCGGGCCTGGCGTCGTAGACGCTCGACGTGCGCCCCCATGCCGCGCGCCATGTATTTCAGGCGGTGATACTCGGCGCGGCGATTCGCCAGTTCTGGATCTACTTCACGCAGTTCTTGGAACTCATGGAACAGTCGCTCGAGCTCTTCGAGGAGCTCAAAGGCCTCCTCTGGGTTCTTGCGCAGTTCTTTCTCGAGTTGCTTGACCAGATGTGGCATCGCATCGGCGAGCAAGGCGCGTACCTGCTCGGGCTTTAGCCCGGCTGAGGCGCCCATTTGCACAATCGCTTGGGCTGGATCTTGCTCCAAGAGCTCGAGGAGGTCGTCCCCGTCCCACTCTTCGTCTTCATCCCCCCAGCGCTCCATGTCATCCTCTCGCTCCTCTTCGTCATGCCAATCGCGCTGGCCGCGGTCTCGGTGCTCGTTACGATCCTCGCGATCTGCGAGTACGAAGGGGGTGGCAACGAAGATGGCAGCGAGCAGGAAGAGGAAGCGAGTCATGGATCGAGCTCCGGGAGGGGATGGGTTTCGGTCATACGATACCGCAAAGTCGAGCGTTTGCGGAGTTCGCAGATTTCTTTTCCTTAAGAACGCGCGATGGTATGGGCTTCCTGCGAGAGAAAACTCTGGAGGCCATATGCCGGATCGCCCCAATATTCTGTTTTTCTTCACCGATGACCAGCGTTTCGATACGATTGCTGCGGCCGGTCATCCAGATATCAAGACGCCGAACTTGGATGCCCTGCTCGCTCGCGGCACTCATTTCTCGCATGCGCACATTCCCGGGGGGACGTCTGGCGCGGTGTGTATGCCTAGCCGTGCAATGCTGCACTCCGGTCGCTCGCTGTTCCGTCTCGCAGACGGTGGGAGTCACATCCCGCAGGAGCATACGACGCTGGGCGAACACTTGCGCGCACACGGCTACCAGACGTTTGGGACCGGTAAATGGCACAATGGCAAGAATTCCTACTCGCGCAGTTTCAGCGATGGGGGAGAGATCTTCTTTGGCGGCATGGCGGATCACTGGAACGTGCCCGCGTATGACTACGACCCGACTGGTGCTTTCGACGGGACCTGCCCGTTGATTGTCGACCCGTTCAAGACTAAGGAAGTTGCGCATCGTGGCTGCGATCATATCAACG
>DMTJ01000525.1 GCA_003477185.1 Lentisphaeria bacterium | reverse complement strand
CCTGTGGCTGATCGGCTAGCATGGCAATAATGGCGCTGACAAAAAGATGGCCGGCTCCAGCCTTTAGCTCAATGGTCAGCTCCGGAGTGCGGGCATGGGCGAGCAGCCGTTGAATTTGAACTTCTTCCTGGTCGACGTCAAAGACGAACCCCAGGCTGCTATTGAGAGCGGCGGTAATCCCGGCGTCATCACGATAGCTAACAAACAAGAAACGCCATGGCTCGACCGCATCGGCCGGATAGGAATAGGAAAGGCGCTCGTCTGCCACACAGCAGCAGAATCCCTTGCCTGGTGGCACCATGTGCTGCTTCCCGTCCACCGCCAATACCCCGCAACCGGACAGCGTGTACTGAAACACCGCCATGCCAGACTCGCCAAGCCGATCGCTCCCTGCGTGGTGGTATCTGCGCGAAGAGACTTCTGAAACCACAATAGAGTCGGGTCGAAGCAATCCAGGAATAGGACGCAGGACCAGCAATTGCTTCTGCCATTCGCGACTCTCAATCTGCATAATTGGCACCAAAATATCAAGTATTGGACTTTTGAATCAAAGGGGAAAGGCAGTATATTCACCGAATCTGAATAAAAAAGTCAACTTTTGTGTATCTGCAACCAAAGCAAGGAGGCCCTTCCCATGGCTAAAGTCGTAATAATCGGTGGTGGTAGCCTAGTGTTCGCTGGGGGATTGACCCGCGATATTCTGTCGTACGAGGCCACCCAGGATGCAACCTTCACGTATGTGGACATTGATCCGAGGCGGCTGGAGCTCGGCGTGCAATATGCGCAGCGAACCATCAACGAAGGCGGCTACAGCGGTGCCTCGGTATCAGGCACGCTGAATCGGCGCGAGGCACTCGAGGGGGCCGACTACATCATCGTTAGTATTCTCGTCGGCGGTTTTGAAGCGATCAAGGCTGAGATCGATATTCCGCTGAAGTACGGCATCAACCAGTGCATTGGCGATACATTGACCCCGGGGGGAATTATGCGCTGCTTGCGCACGCTTCCCGAGCTGCTGGACATGGGCCGAGACATCCAAGAAATCTGCCCTCGGGCCGTGGTCCTGAACTACACGAACCCGATGTCTATGTTGTCCTGGGGATTTCAAGATGCCTATCCGGAACTGCAATACGTGGGGCTTTGCCATTCTGTGCAGGGCACGGCAGGGGAGTGGACACGTCGCTTGGGGCTTGAGGAAGGCGCTGTGAATTACACCTGCGCCGGGATTAACCACCAAGCCTGGATGTTGCGCTTTGAGGCCGACCGGGTCGATCAACTGCCGAGAATTCGCGAATTGGCAGTGGACCCGAAGATCTGGTCTGGCGACACCACGCGGATGGAGTACGTCAAGCATTTTGGTCACCCCGTCACTGAGTCCAGTGGCCATGTCAGTGAATACAACTGGTGGTTCCGCAAGAACGACCAAACGATCGGACGCTATTGCGACTCTGAAGGTGCTGCTTGGAATGGCCGTCCGGGCTTCATCAAAGAGCTGTACGATCGGCCGGACTGGGAAGAGCACATGGAGAAGCGCGTGTCCGACCCCGAGCCGCTCAAGCTCGAGCGCGGTCTGGAATACGGCTCCCGGATCATCAATGCCATTGAAACCGGCAATGGCGAGCTCATCCACGGTAACCTCAAAAATCATGGGTTGATTGACAACTTGCCTGCCGAGGCGATCGTCGAAGTGCCCATCCATGTGGACAAGAACGGGATGCAGCCGATTCGCATTGGCGCGTTACCCCCGCACCTGGCAGCCATCAATAGCGCCCAGATCGCGGTTCAGGAACTGGCCGTGCGGGCCGTGCAGGAAAAGGATCCAGAACGGGTGTTTCAAGCGATGGCGATGGACCCGCTCTGCGCCATGTCCTGTACCTTGGATGAAATCAGAGCCATGACCCGCGAACTTATGGCAGCCCACCGCCAATACATTCCGATTCTTGACGGCAAAGAGCTCGCCGACAAGAAGGTCATGTATACCCACAAGCAGCAGGACAAAGAGAAGCACATCGATCCCGGCATGGAAGAGTAGCAGCCAGGTTGCTCTGGGGGCTGACGGTAGCTTGGCTCTCCGAGCCGAGTTGCGCTTTGAGACGGGGCTCCGTGCTCGTCGCGCATGGAGAGTACCACGCCAACTCCTGCTGCGTCCCACTCCACACGGACCCTAATCAACGGGCGCTAGAGGGCTTCCAGCTGTTTTCATCCTGTCCACCCTGTGATCCTGTGTCAAAACTCTTCCCTTTCGTGAGCCAATGTCCGCCTCCATCGGACCCGTCTCTATGGGCGTCACTCCTTGATTGTCACGACGGGCACAGAGACCCGTTCTACTGAGGGCAAGTTGGTGGAGTAAGTGGCGCTAAGCGCCTAACCTCGGCTTCCGCGCGTGCAGGCGGCGGAACCCGCGCGGACGCGTACGTTTTCAGGGTCCATGAACGTGCAGGAAGTCCCGTTAACGCACATGCTCGTATCCATCATCATCCCTGTCTATAACGAGGTCGAGAACCTTAACCCGCTTTACGATCGAATCGTAGAAGCGCTGGCGGAGTGTGATTTCGAGTTTGAAGTTCTGCTGGCTGATGACGGTTCGACAGATGGCTCCGATGGCGTGCTCAAAGACCTAGCGCTACGCGACCCGCGATTCAAAGTCATCGAATTTCGTCGCAACTATGGGCAGACTGCTGCCATGATGGCCGCGATCGACTACTCGTCCGGTGAGATTATCGTGGGACTGGATGCTGACTTGCAGAATGATCCAACGGATATTCCGAGGCTGGTGGAAGCTCTGGGCGATGACTTTGACGTCTGTTCTGGCTGGCGTGCCGATCGCCAGGATAAGGCGCTAACGCGGAAGCTTCCCAGCTTCTTGGCGAATCGGCTGATCAGCCGGATGACCGGAGTGCGATTGCATGACTATGGCTGCACGCTGAAGGCCTATCGCCGCGAATCGCTCGAAGGCGTGCGTCTCTACGGGGAAATGCATCGCTTTATCCCGATCTGCGCGAGTTGGCGCGGTGCGCGCGTGACTGAACTGAAGGTGAACCACCACGCCCGTGAGCGTGGAGAGTCCAAGTACGGCCTTGGACGGACCTTTAAGGTGGTTTTGGATCTGATCGTGATCACCGCCTATCTGACGCTGCTGAACAAGCCAGGCTACATTTTTGGCGGCTTTGGCCTGCTGAACTTGTGCGGGGCGGGTGTGGGATTGGTGACCATGGTTTCGCTGAAGGTCTGGGGCGATAAGTCGTTTATCGACACGCCGTTGCCGTCCGTGGTGGTGATGTTTTCGCTGGTCGGCGTGATGTCGATCCTGATGGGCTTTCTGGCGGAGATCATGATGCGCACGTACTACGAATCACAGGGCCGCACCGTTTATGCCGTGCGAAATACGAGAAACCTCCCG
The DNA here is from genome assembly GCA_003477185.1 of Lentisphaeria bacterium. Taxonomy (GTDB): domain Bacteria; phylum Verrucomicrobiota; class Lentisphaeria; order JABSQK01; family UBA12247; genus UBA12247. Next base: position 401 of record DMTJ01000525.1, on the reverse strand, counting down.
GAGGAGGACTCAAGCTCAAAGGATTGATGGAACCAGAGTTGCATCCGAGAATCATACGGAGTGCAATTGCGTAACCCACAGAATTTCTCAGATTCACAGGAGCTGAATTCATGCACACCCGGTCTTTATCTTCAGTTGGCCGGCTGACAACCACAGCCGCTTTACTTCTCATTTTTGCCGTCTCTCTCCAAGCAAGGGACTGGTGGCCGTTCGGAAAAGAGAAGAATAAGGACATCCATGTGGTCATCGATGACACGCCACTCAGGCCCGATGTCCAGAAGGCAACCAGTTTTGCCGATGTGGTCGACGGCGCGTCGGCCAGCGTCGTAAACGTGGTTTCTAGTATCGAGAAGCCCCCACAACTCGACTTTAATGGCGACCCGTTCTCTCGCTTCTTCGGG
>DMTJ01000119.1 GCA_003477185.1 Lentisphaeria bacterium | reverse complement strand
CGGCGGTCCGAGTGGTGGGGGCTACTTCTCGCCCTTCGAGAGTGGCCCCATGCAGCCGTTCAGCGGTCAGTATCCCAAAGGCACACACCGCTGCGATATCTTTGCAGATCAGGCCATCACCTTCATGCAGGCAAACAAAAAACAGCCGTTCTTCATGCACATGGCCTACTACGCTGTGCATGCGGGGTTTCAGCCAGTGCTGGGCTTGGTGGAGAAGTACAAGGACGTGGCGGGCATCCACGCGGCCTATGCATCCATGATCGAGAAGATGGACGAAAGCATCGGCAAGATCGTGGCCGAACTCGACCGACTGGGCCTCAAGGACAACACGCTTGTTCTGTTCACCTCCGACAACGGCGGCATGCGACATGTCTCCACGCAGGCTCCGTACCGCTCTGGCAAGGGCTCCTATTTCGAAGGAGGCATCCGCGAACCGCTCTTGGTGCGGTGGCCAGCAAAGGTCACGCCAGGAACTACGAGCGATGTGCCGGTGATCGGCATCGACTTCTATCCCACCTTTGTGGAAGCCGCCGGGCTGGAGGCGCCAGCCGGAAAGGTCTTGGACGGCGTCAGCCTGCTGCCGCTGCTGACCCAAACCGGCGCTTTTCCCGAGCGCGCCCTGTATTGGCATTTCCCCGTCTATCTGCAGCAATACGCCGGTGCAGCCGACGATTCACACGACCCGCTTTTCCGCACTCGTCCCGGCTCCGCCATGCGGCTCGGGAAGTGGAAACTGCACGAGTACTTCGAAGATAGTCGCTTGGAACTCTACGATATGGCCGCGGATGTGGGGGAGCGCACAAACATCGCAGCCAAGGCACCAGAGAAAGCTGCAGAGCTTCACGCCATGATGAAGCAGTGGCGCACTGCCCTGAACTGTCCCGTCCCGACGAAGTGGAACCCAAGGTACCAGGAAGCCAAAGAGAAAGCTGGTCATCGCGAAGATACGGACGCATGGAGCAGAAAGACGCAGCAGGAGATAGGAAAGGCAGGCTCAGATCCTTCACAACGGCCCAACGTGATCTACATCCTGGCCGATGACCTCGGATATGGCGACCTCGGGTGCTACGGACAGAAGAAGCTCAAGACACCCAACATCGATCGCATTGCGACCGAAGGCATGCGCTTTACGGATCACTATTCCGGCAATACGGTCTGTTCCCCGTCGCGCGCAGTCCTGATGACTGGGCAGCACCCCGGGCTTGTCCACTGTCGGGGGAACGGGAGCGAAAACAACTTTGCCCTCAATCCCAACATGACGACTCTGCCACGATTGTTTAAGAATGGGGGGTATGCCACCGGCGCTTACGGAAAGTGGGGACTAGGGCACACCCATCTCGAGGGCATTACGAATCCGCTGACGCATGGCTTTGACCACTTCTCCGGCTGGAAGAGCCAAGGCATCGCGCACACCTACTACCCAAAGAACATCATCCGAGACGGCAAAGAGATCCCGCTGAGCAAGGGAACCTATGTGCACGACTTGATCATGGCCGACGCCTTTGACTTCATACGCAGCAACGCCTCAGCCAAGAAGCCCTTCTTCTGCTATATCCCCACCGCTGTGCCCCATGCGGCGATGCATGGGCCACCAGACCTGCACGCGAAGTGGCGCAAAGTCTATCCGCAGTTTGACAAGAAGATTGGCCGCTATGGCGCAGGGAAAGACCAGGATTGCCCGGACGTGCAGAACCCGATCGCCGGCTATGCGGCCATGATGGAAAACTTTGACAACCAGATCGGCGAGTTGCTCAAGATGCTGACTGATCTCGGCGTGGATGACACGACCATGATCCTGTTCTCCAGTGACAACGGCGCACATCGGGAGGGCGGGCATGACCCGAACTTCTGGGATTCCAACGGCCCCCTGCGTGGGATCAAGCGCGATTTGTACGAAGGCGGCATCCGCGCCCCCTTCATCGTGCGCTGGCCCGGAAAGGTGGTAGCTGGTCGCGAAAGCGCACATCTCAGCGCGTTCTGGGATATTTTGCCGACCATGGCGGAGCTCGTCGGGCAGCCGGTTCCCGAACAGTCCGACGGCATCTCGATTCTGCCGACCTTTCTCGGCAAAGGCAAGCAGAAACAGCATCCATACGTCTACCATGAGTTTATTCAGGCGAGAGCCAAAATACCGTTCACCGCTCGCTCGGTTCGTTCTGGCAACTGGAAAGCGGTTCAAGTGGCCAAGAACGGCACGCTGCAGCCCATTGAGCTTTACAACCTAGAGGACGATCTGGCCGAAACTAAGAACCTGGCCAATGCCTTCCCCGAAGTCCTGACCAGGCTGAAAGGCTTCATGGACGAGGCGCATATCCCACTGAACTAGGCACGATAAACAGGCCAAGACGTAACGCAAAACGGAGAAGTCAATAGTGCGTAGAAGCAAAGAAATGATAGCCGCCTCTGTTGGCATCTGTCTGCTGGCAGGTACGATGTTGGCATTGGCCGATGGCCTCAGACCCGAAAAGCCCAACGTGCTGCTGCTGCTAACCGACGACCTCGGCTGGCAGGATGTCGTCTGCTATGACATCGACGAGCCGACCCCCTACGAAACCCCGCATATCGATGCGCTGGCCAAAGAAGGCGTGATGTTCTGGCAGGGCTATTCGCCGTCACCGGTCTGCATGCCGTCTCGGAGTGCGATCATGAGTGGCATCGCTCCGGCGCGATCGAATTTGATCGGAGTCGGCGGGGGGATTCCCCCTGCCCCGCACCATTTCCGCGGTTGGGCCTTCCTGTCTCCGTGGTCGAAGCAAGGCGGCGCCACGAGTAAGCGCACAATCGCGACCGTCCTCCGCACCAATGGCTATTTCACGGGCCATGCCGGGAAATGGCATATGGGCGCACACAATGCCAAGGCGGCAAATGCCCAGGGCTTTGACTATTCCAGGTCGCGCCGTGGGGGGACTCTGCTGACACCGGATCGCAGCAAGGTCTTCGCCGGTGAGACCGGCACCAAGTTCACGCTTGACGCAAATGGCTATCCAGAGCACGACAATCTCGACGACGCCATCGAGTTCCTGAACCAGGCCCAAACGAAAG
>DMTJ01000002.1 GCA_003477185.1 Lentisphaeria bacterium | reverse complement strand
GGGCCGAGTCTCTTGGGGTCAGCGGCGAGCACTGGCGAGAGGCTGTCGGCTGCAAAGCCTGCGAGATGACTGGCTATCGCGGGCGCATTCTCGCGCAAGAGCTGATTGATGTCAACGGTGCACTGGAGGATGCGATCGCCCGCGGTGAGGAAGACGCCACGCTTCGCGCGATCGCCCGGAAGGAAGGGGCGCCAACTCTGGAAAGCGAAGCGATCCGCTGGGCCGCGGCGGGCGAGACCACGATGCAAGAAGCCCTACAGACTACTACCGCGCCTTCTCCAGCAAGGCCCGGATCGTAAGATGGGGATAGTTTTTGAGCCAACTTAGGCGTTCAGCGCGAGCCCGGGCGTCGATCGCCAGCTCTGGATATTTTTCGGCTACCAGCAGGCATAGCGCTGCGGACTCCGCAAGGCCATAGGCAAGCGTGTCAAGGTGCGGCGCTAGCCCGGTCCCATCCAGAATGGGGAGCAGATGCGATCTGCTCGGATCTTGCTGGTAGCAGTCCTTGAGTTGGTCCAAGGCAACGGCCCGCCCCCTCTCGTCTTGGTGAAGAAGATACAAGAGTAGGAGCTGCTCCGGCAGTGGGTTCTTGCCCAAAACGTCCCTTGCTCGCTGCAAGGCGCCAGCTGACAGCGCGGCAGCGAACATGAGATCCGGATCGGGCTCAGGCAATGCGAACACCAATTTCATGAAAGCAATGCGGTCTCCCTGAAAGTAGGCCTGATGCGCCGCCACCAGCGCATTTTTTTCGCTAGCCACCTGGTCTAGCTTACGCGGTGCCAGCTGCATCCCCATTAGTCGCAGCTGCAGGCTATCTGGAAACCGCTCACGGAGGGATCTGGCAATTTTCTCAGGCGCGGGACCCCGTGCCTCAGACATGTGAGCTGTGAGCAGCGAGATAGCTGTGGCCTCATCTGCAGGCGCGGCCGGCAGGCTAGCGATCACGGTTTGGAAGTAGCTACAGGCGTTGTGATAGTTCGCCAGTTGCAGGCGAGCTTGAACGCTGGCGTCGGCATGCTCGGCGAGCAGCTCGGCCGCGGCGTCGGGCGGCAGAAGGCGGGCCTGAATCAAGGCGGCCTGCGGCCCGTCGGCGAGCTCAGCTGTCGCTTGCTGATACCAGGCCATTACGTCTGGTCTTTCGAGCGCAATCTGGTGAAATGCTTGGTGGAGGGTGAGGCTGGGAGGCTCCGCTAACAGGGCTGCCTCAAGTGCCGGCCCTGGCTCTCCGCGCAGGCGCTGGCTGAGCAGCACGGCCGCCTCTTCGTCACGCAAATCATGGGCCAGTCGGCGGTTGGCCGCAACTGCGGCGACGGCTCTCCACTCCCCTTCTGGCAAACCGAACAGGTCCGGCTCTAACCGAAGAGCCACAACTTTGGCGGTGCCACTTTCAGAGAGCCGTAGGGTCTCGGGAAACGGCTCGAACATACGGTGGACCCCGGTGAACGTGTACGTGCTACGCCCCACCGAAAACGTTGGCTCTGCGAACCGCACGCCGGATTCGCTGTACTGGGCAACTTGGCGCGTCAAGACCGCGGCCTGATCTGGGTTGATGACCAGCCGGCTGCTGGAGATTGGGCGCTGCCAGAATGAGCGCCTGCAGTCGACGGTCAGCTCCTGGATACTCGGGACCTCAGCGGTCACCTGATAGACATCCTCTGGGACTGTCAGCGCAACTGCTTGAAACGGAGGCAGCCGCTGATTCTTTCCTGCAATCGTGACCGTATATGGCTTCGCTAGGCCGTTCACCAGCCAAATGGTGTGGCGCTTCGCCATGTTTACGCTGACTGCAGCGTAGAGCCCCAGCAAGACTGTCAGAATAAGCAACGGCACCAACGGCGCGATCCGGCTCGCGGGGTCCGGCGCTCCTCGCGCCCCGGTCGTGGTCACGGCTGGATCTGATAGTGGGCGCTTGGTCTCGAGTAATTGGCGTGAGACAGACTGAAAATATGCAAAGTCCGCATCCTGATCCAGGCTGGGCTGAGCGACTAGACACAGGTCGAAGATCTCCAAGGCAGCGGAGTGATCGCCAACCGCCTGATAGCCGCGCGCAAGCATGGCCAGTAGCGGCAAAGCCTCCGGCGTGGGCTTCTCCAGCAGATGAGCCAGCGAGGCTGCAGCCTCCTGAGGCTTCAGCAGCCGAATCTGAACAATCGCCAGTCGCTCAAGGACAGCGGTGCTGACCGCGAGAGCAAGCGCCTGATCATAGGCATCTTCTGCTTGCTCCAACATGCCGAGTGCGCCGTAACCATCTCCAATCGTCGCTGCGATCTCCGCATTGCCAGCGAAGCGACGCAGGGTCTCGGGCGCGATGTTCGCAAACACGTCGTGCTGGCGGTAGATAACACATGCCTGCTGAATCTGGCGGACAAGGCCAACGTTGTGGCGATCGCGACGGTAGCGAGCCCGGAGGTCGGCGAATAGAGCCTGACGTTCGGCCCGCCAGAAACGCAGGCTCTGGGCCTGTGAGTGACCGCAAGCCGCGCAATGATCGGTGATCCGCAGGCGGCCAAGTGGCAAGACCGGGATGTAGAAGAGGACGGCGTAGCGACCGGTGTCGTAGGAGGCTAAAACTCCAGCCGAATGGCAAACAGGGCAAGGCCCGTAGCGCTCACAGACATTTGCACGTCCGTAATGCCACGTCCCCACGCCATTAACCACCCTCGACATCCGTCACCAATGACCAACAGCCGTTCAAAGATTGGCGTCGATCCAACTGATGATGTCACCGGATTCGTACATCGGCGCACCGTCGATCACCAGGCAGGGAACCTGGCCCTTGCCACCGATCTCGATCAAGCGGGCGCGATTGTCCGGATCACTCGTGTCGCATAGGGGAATATCGACACCCCGATTTTGAATATGGGAAATCACGCGCAGGCAGTACGGGCACGTCCGGCGGCCGTATAGAGTCAACTCAGCCATAAAAGGCCTCCTTTTCAATCATTGATGAATATACTCGGTGGACACTTCGCCAAGTTCGCAGTCACGGACCGCTTCCACATGTTCAATAACCTTGCTCAGCACCTGATTGGCGAAACGCTGCTCGTTGCTGACCACGGCAACCCCGAGGCACGCGTAGTTCCAGACATCATGGGCCTCGATCTCAGAAATAGAAACATTGAAGCGGCTGCGCACTCGCTCTTTGACACGGTTCAGAACCGCTCGTTTGTCCTTGAGAGACTGCGCGTGCTCGATGTCCAGTTCCAGCGTAAGCAGGCCGATGATCACAGGAGATAGCTGACGATTTCCCGCTCTTCCAGCAACTCATCGCGGGTATCTGCGATCTTCGCAGCCAGGTGCTCGTCCCATTCCAAGCCAGGAACGATCTCGTAGTCACCGTTTCCGGTTGAGCGACAGGGAAAGGAGAAGATCAGCCCGTCTGGAATGCCATAAGGATTGCCATCACTGACGACTGCGGAACTGAAGTACTCGCCTTCCGGAGTGGGCGTGATCAGGCTCTTGACGGCGTCAAGGGCAGCAGATGCAGCAGAGGCAGCAGAGGATTTACCGCGAGCTGCGATGATCGCCGCGCCGCGCTTGGCCACTGTGTCAGTGAACTCGCCGCGCAGATAGTCCAGTTCCAGCTCGTCGACGGCGGGCTGGCCGTTGATGGTAACGTTGCAGTAGTCTGGCACTTGCTTCGCAGAATGATTGCCCCAAATCACCATGTTTTTTACCGCGCGGACGCTGGTGCCAGCACGCGTGGCCAGCTGCGTTTCCGCGCGATTCTGATCCAAGCGGGTCATGGCGTGGAACCGATCGCGAGGCACATCTGGTGCGTTGTGCATCGTGATCAAGCAGTTGGTATTACAGGGATTGCCGACAACTAGCACGCGGACGTCCGCCGCTGCATTGGCGTTGATTGCCCGACCAGTGGCGGTAAAAATGGGACCGTTCTCGCGAATCAGGTCGCCGCGTTCCATCCCGGGACCGCGAGGTTTTGAGCCAACGAGCAGCACCCAATTGGCACCGCGCATCACTTCGTTCACATCGTCGCTTAGGACGATATTCTCGAGGGCCGGAAAGGCACAATCCTGCAGTTCCATCGCCACACCTTCGAGGGCGCCCATTGCGACGGGCAGTTCGAGGATGCGCAGCTCTACGGACTGGTTTGCGCCAAAAACTTCGCCAGAGGCGATACGAAACAACAGGTTATAACAGATCTGGCCGGCGCCGCCGGTGACCGCAACGCGGATAGGCTCACTCATGATGGACTCTTGATTGTGGGTTATTCGTTCACTGGAATGGGGGCAATGCTGACAATCTGGCTTGCCAGCAAACGGGTGTCTCGACTCGCAGACAACGCCAGTACGATGTCGCCGTGCGCGTTGCGCTCGCGAACCATACCAATCAGCGTTCGTCCATCGATCAACTTCACCGCTACTGTCGGGCGGAAAATAATCAATTCAACATCGGTAAGTCCACGTGGTGCTAACCGGACTTTTCGGGTCTCAGTAATGCCAGCATGCTCAATCTCCACGGTGTAGGTGCCCGGTCGAAGATTCTCGCTGATCCAAGGCAGGGAATGTCCGCCATCTGGGCTGGGTTCAGTCGTGCCCCAGACCTCACCGTTCACGCGCAAGCTGCAGGTGGCCGGTACAGCAGTGACTTTCAAGGTTCCTGTCGCCGCGGTCATCACCGCATGGGCCTGGGTCGCGCGAAGCGATTTTACTTGCGCCATGATTGTTTGGGGTTCATACCCCGACTCGACCAGGCGCAGCTCATGCTGCCCAGGCTCGTAGCCGAGCAGCGTCATGGGTGTCCTACCGATAATCCGATCGGCCTCGATCACAGTCACGCCAGAAGGTTTGGACGTGATCTCACAGGTCTGTGGCGAACGGGTCAAGTTCAGTGGGGCCAACGGCCGACGCAACGGCACGCGCACGAGCTTGGCACGGGTCACGTGATTCTCGAGGTTGAGCTCTAGCTCATGCTCCCCTTCCGTGAGCTCCTCGATAAAAATCGGGCTGATGCCAATTGGACTGCCATTTAGGGAGACGACGGCACCACGCGGCACAGAATCAACCCACAGATAACCAGTCTCTGGTTCTTTCGTGGTCTCTTCGACCAGAGCTGGCGGCTCCAAGATGCGCTGCCGGGGCCGTTCAGCCACGGGCGGCTGTGCCGGCGGTTCCGCAGCAAGGATGACTTCCCGATCCAAGGGCTCCGGGGCACTCGGCGCCCTGCTGCCAGAAAGGAGCCAACCCATCACGCCCAAAGCGACCACGGCGATCCCAATCCAGAGCCCGATCTCACCTGCAGAAATCCCAGTCTTGGGGTCAGCCGCCGCAGGCTCTCGGCGAGCAGATTCCTGCTTCGCCTCACGCTCTCGCCGCAGGGCTTCTAGCTTGGACAAATCGCCCTCAGCCACGACGCTTTCTTCGGTCACGGTCAGGAACACATGACTACCGATACCAACCCGGTCGCCCGGCGCGAGCAGCTGTCGCCCTTGAATCTGGGCTCCGTTCACCCGCACACCATTGGTGCTCTTCAGGTCCTCGACGTAATAATTTAGCCCGTCGTATACGATCCGAGCATGATTTCGCGAGATGTCGTCGTCATCGGTGAGCGAAATCGACGATTTCAGGTCACGCCCGATCGTCACGCCATTCTTGGACAGCGGGAAGAGCTTTCCGCTCAGCACGCCCTCAATTGAACGAAGCTCCATGATCAACCTTCCTTACGCAGAATTGGACAGGGAGGGATCAGTGGCGGAAACGACGATTTCCGTGCCGCAGCGAGCGCATCCCGCGAAGCACGCGCTGTGTCTTCAGCTTCTCGCGCAACTCACTGGCCTTGTCAGCTTGGGCGCGGAGCCTAGTACGCTTGTTTTGGATGATCGCCTTGTCCCCGTCGTTGTCCATCAGATGCCGGATTTCTGCCTGCATGATGCCTTCTTCGCGGGCGGCGGCGATGTAGTCCTCGACCGGCGATCCGGCAGCCTGGCTGTTATAGGCCAGCAGTTCCTTCTTGCGGATCATGACCGGGCGATCAATTGCGCTAATCTTGTGCTCGGACCGGCCAAAAATCTTGGAAACACGCTTGGTGACTGCCCCAGCTTCGACTTTCATCGCGATTAGGTCGACATCCTCTTCGCTTTTCTCGAAAGCGCAAACGAATCGTGTGATGCCTTGCTCAGCATCGGTGACGAACGATTGCTGGCCACCGAAGGTAAAGCCCAAGGCACCGCGATTTACCGTCAGGTCCACGTAGGTGTTTTGCATGCCTTCATGGATGTAGCCGGCCACCGAGGTTTGCTCTGGAATGGCTGCCGCTTCCAGACCTGCTCCGGTGGTTGTGGCGTCTGCAAATGAAAACTGACTGCGTAGGTCGATGATCCCTTCGAGACAATTAAAGGACTGACGCGCATAGCGATCCTTGCCGCCTTCCTGAACGACGGGCTCGACACTCACCACAAACCGGGTACCAACGGCACCGCATATTGCACTGGGAGTTTCCACTTCCAGGCGATGATCCTTCGGCCACTTGTCCAGCAACAGCGAGACACCGCCTTCCTTCATTCGCAGGCGCTTCAAGCGCGGGTCGTTGGTACTACGGTCGATCATCATGGTGGTACCTGCCAGCATCTGGAAGGTGTTGCCCGGGGACAGCTCGACCAGAATGAATGACAGGCGACCAGTCTTCAACGTCACCCCAAACGGATACTCCTGCGCCTTGACATCGCCGTATCTGCCGTCCTTTGACTTCACCTCGCACTTGCCGTCAAACTTTAGCACTTTGAAGGTATCCGGCAGCTCCCCGGCTTCGTCATTGGCCGCAGTCAGGGACTGTGCAAAAATACAGGTGAATGCCAAAGTCCAAAGGAGAGCCCACTTGGCGCGGGTCGTCGAAATTGCGATCATAGGTCGTCTATCCATTATGTGGTTCGGTGGGCAAGGGGCACCTGTAAGCCGCATGTCTATCGGCTGAAGCATACGCAACTGCGCCTCCCAATCTTGCGAAGTTCGCACAATTTTTAGCCCAGCGTCGGGTTATGCGGCACCGATAAATGTGGTGTCAAAGCTGGCATACTGTAATGACGGCACGAAAAAGTGCGAGACATCCGGGGAATCCTCGTGTAATGTGCGTGCTATGAAAAATCGCTTACTTCCCACTTTTCTCGTTCTCTTGGCCTGCGCCAGCCTCTTCTCTAGCTGTCGATCGCTGGATCGGCTTGCTGAAGAAGCAGCGCTGCCCCCGACCACCGAAGAAATCTCAGACGACGTCACGCTGCGCCCGCCAAACATCGAAGCGGACGAATTGCGCCACATGCTTCATAATGGCAGAACCCGCGCCAAGGATGTCTGGGATGTGGCTGGTCAGCCGTTAAATCGCAAACCTTCGGCGGGCTTTGAAGTCTGGACCTATGAATGGCGCACCGAAGAAGAACGCAGCGCCTACTCGGGCGGTCGAATCGGCGAGGAGCGCCTGTTTATGCGCAATCACTACGCCTTCACTCACACGCTGGTGCGGAAAACCAAGGCTACGCTCGTGTTCTCGAAGGACGGCATCCTGCAGAACTTCCGGTTCGACCGCGAGTAAGCCGCGGTTACCAGTCGTCCCACACTAAAGGCCGAAGACCTTCCTGTCGGAACCAGAAAATGGGACTTGATGACTCCCGACACTTAACTCCCTACAAGAGCGGTAGGGTGCAAGTCAACGCGTCACGAAGTCATCATGTCGTCGGGCGTCGCGAGTCATGAAGTCACCAAGTCCTGCATCAACCGTCGCGGACTTCGCGGCGCCTTCGCTGAGCTGGCAACAGCTCTACTTCTGCCGCTTGGTCGCAATAATTTTAATGCCCATCGGCTTCTCCAGCTTGATCTGATGCCCGGTTGGCTGGGCTACGCCCGTCTCAGGATTCAGCTTAAAGACAACAACGTTGTTGGTGTCGCGATTGGATACCAACATGAAACGCCCGGAGCTGTCGATCGTGAAGTAGCGGGGATGTTCCCCGCCAGTGGACACAATCGCCTCGCGTGTCAACTCACCGTTCTCGGGATTGACCCGAAAGCAGGCCAGGCTATCATGCCCGCGATTGGTCCCATATAGGAACCGCAGGTCCGGTGAGAAGGCGACCTCTGCAGTCGTATTCTTGCCGCTGAAGTCAGCTGGCAGCGTAGCAACGGTCTGCCGGTGTGTGAGGGCGCCGTCGCTAAAGTCAAACAGACTGACCGTGCCGCCAAGCTCGTTGATCACATAGACCCACTTTCCAGCGGGATGACAGACTAAATGCCGCGGCCCCGCGCCAGGTGCAGACGGGGTCGAGCCAGCGGCGGTCAGGACTTTGGTCAAAGGATCAAGCGCACAGATCCTGATCGCATCGCCGCTAAAATCACAGACCAGCGCGAACTTTTCGGAAGAGTCCGCGTTGATCGAATGCAGATGCGGCTTGTTCTGCCGCTGCGGGTCGACGTTGCTCGCCTGATCATAGGTCAATACGGTGGCGGGCGCGCAGATTCGGCCGTCGGGCTGGAGTGGAAACGATACTGCTTTTGCATGCCCGTAATCCGCGCCGAGGAGGACGGAGCCGTCCAAGGCCGTAGTGATGTGACAGAGGGACATCTCCGACACCACTTGGCGATTGATCAAGGAAAGTGTCCCAGCCTCCGGGCCGATCGTAAATGCCGCCACGGTACTCGACTTGCCGCCGGTCGCGTAAAGTACGCGATCCTCCGGGCCCGTCGCGAGAAATGCTGGTCTCTCGGTGGCTGCTGCCAACTCGGGAGCAGACAGCTGCCCCGTCTCCAAATTCAGGCGGCTCAGGTAGATGCCTTCGTTGCTCCCAACGATTGCGGTTCCAATGTAGACGAGTGCTTCCAGCAGCATGTGATTCTCCAGATTTTTGTGGGGTACCTCAGATCAACTCGCGAATGCGCCTCGCCAACGGGCAGATCACATCGCGGTCATCCCAATATCCTCCATGGCTCCACAGATTCCAGTTCGTGAGGCTCCCACCGGCATTCACCGGGTGGTCGTGAACGAACTCGTAGGACTGACCAAGCTGCCGCAAGGGCCAGCCCAGCACATCGTCCGGGTCGTAGTAATTATCCCAGCGCATCCCGTCGATGGGTTTAAAGCACTCGCGATCGGCAAGCCCACCCACAAAAATCGGGATATTGCAGCCGATTGTGGTGAACTGCTTCAGAGACCGCAGCCGCAGAAATGGCTTACTATCATCCTCCCAACCGTCAAAACTATGATTTCCCATCTGCGCATCCCACAGGTAGTTTGAGATAACCTGTGCGCCGAGCGAATGCGCAATAATCACGACTGGTTTGCTCTCGTCTCCGCCCAGTGCCACCAAGGCCTGGCTCAGACCGGCCTGGATTTGCTGTTGGACCAGAAGGTAGCGGTCGTCCTCGGCGCGATTTGCGCTGTGCTCCAAGGTGGCTGCATCAGAAAGGAAATACAGGAGGAACCGTCGCAACCTAGTCGCGTCCAGATCGTTTGTGGACTCCGCACGCATCGCGTCCCACAGCGCCCGCTGTGGTCCCTGCAGTACCTCAGCATATGTCACGGAATGGAACGCAACGCGCTCCCAGTCGGCCGCGAGCTCTCGCTTGATCGCAGCCTCAAATTCATCATAGTACCCAGCATCCACCTCGCCCATGCCGTGGAGGGTCAGCAACGCGACTTCCTTCATCACACTCCCCCTGTCCTGCTTATTCAAGCATACATCATATCGCAGAGGCTAGCTCAGGTCAAGACGCACTGAGCCCAGAGACTTTCGGCTCACATGCAAAAAACGCCACAGCCAGCCAGACAGCCATTGCGCGTCCAGCGCAAGCGCTCACATTACCCGCTTGCCGGCGAGTCGGGATGTGGCGCAGCTTGGTAGCGCGTTTGACTGGGGGTCAAAAGGCCGCAGGTTCGAATCCTGTCATCCCGACCAATTTAAGCTCCGGCCCGAGCGCGGCGTTCACCCTCCTCCCAACCGGCATGCGTTCGCTTCTGCCTGCCAGTCAGCGCTCCCAGCCAGGCACCACAAACGAGAACATCTTGCCATGAATACGATCTCTGCCATTCAAGCCCGCAGGAGCGTGAAGCACTACGACGCAACCCACTCCATGTCTGCCGAGGAAACTGGGCAACTACTGTCGCTGGCAATGCTGTCACCGACAGCATTCAATATTCAGAACTGGCGCTTTGTGGTCGTCCGCGATTCTGCGCTGCGGCAGCAGATCCGGGAAGTGGCATGGGACCAGGCCCAGGTCACCGACGCGTCTTTGCTGATTTTGCTCTGCGCCGATCTTAAGAGCTGGGAGCACGAGCCAGCTCGTTATTGGCGCGATGCACCGCAAGAGGTGCAGGATATTCTGGTGCCGGCGATCGACCAATACTACCGCGGCCAGGACCAAGTCGAGCGCGACGAAGCTATGCGCTCCTGCGGTATTGCCGCGCAGACACTGATGCTGGCGGCCAAGGCCATGGGCTACGATTCCTGTCCCATGGATGGCTTTGACTTTGAGGCTGTCGGGAAGCTCATCAATCTGCCCAAGGATCACGTGATCACGATGTTTGTCGCGATCGGCAAGGGGACCAAAGACCCGTGGCCTCGCCCCGGGCAATTACCACAGAGCGAGGTCGTGATTCAAGACCGTTTCGCATAACGGCCCAGTCTGGCGTTTCAGCGCTGCTGGAGCAAGCGCCCTACGTCCCTCAGCCCTCGCCTGCCGGTTTTTCAAACCCAGAGATCTTGCGGACGCGGCGCTCATGGCGCCCACCTTCGAACTCTGTCGAAAGCCAGATATCCATAATTTTCTGCGCGGCTTCTTCCGCGGTGTACTTCTGTGACAGGCAGAGCACGTTCGAGTCGTTGTGCTGGCGGGTTAACCGAGCCATCTCTACATTCAGGCAGAGTGAAGCACGCACGCCTGAAAACTTATTGGCTGTGATGCTTACCCCGACACCCGTCGTACAGATCGCAATGCCCCGTTCCGCGGTACCTTCGGAGACCTTCTTGGCAACAGCAGCTGCGTAGTCCGGGTAATCGACGGATGCCTCGGAGTCACAGCCGACGTCTTCCAATTCGATACCGCGTGTTTTTAGATCAGCGATAAGATGAGTTTTTAGGGCAAAGCCCCCATGATCTGATCCAATGGCAAGTTTCATGCTGTAATTTTGTCTCCAAAAAAAGGTCAAGTTCGATGCCGGGCACGCTCCAAGCGAGCCGCGGCTATGATGGGCGGCGTATATCATACAGCCGCCCTCATTTTGTACGACAGCCGTTCTCGAGGAATCCTTACGCTCAGCAGAGCATTTGCAGGTAGCAGATACGATTCCACCTCGCATAGTGGTGTGAGTAATTCAGCCGCAGACGTGAAAACCAGTGCTGTAACTACGGCTGGAGCAGGGCGGGCAATGAGAGCGTGAGTACAATCCCGCAGAGTTTCATTTACTCTGAGCGAGCTGCTGGTTCGCATTGCCATCAGCGGCATTCTTGCGGCGCTGCTACTTCCTGTGCTGGCCAAGGCCCGGGAGAAGGGACGCGTTACAACCTGTGCCAACAACATGCGGCAGCTTGGTCTGGGAATAGCCATGTACCTCGACGATTTCGACGGAAGGTCCCCCGCGAACTGGAATGACGGTGCGCATCAGATCACCTGGGATGACTTACTTTCAGGGTACGACAGACGCGAGCAGTTCGGGGCCTAGCGATTGACTGGAACAGCCGTCACGAACGCGCCGTCAGCCCGATCATGTGGTCGCAGTACACGCTGAGCAACGGCACGTTCAAACCACAGGCCCAGATGGTACCGCTGGAAGAAAGCCACTCGCAAGAGGTGCCGCTCCACTTGAAGCAGAACGGAAAGTGGCAGCAAATCCCGAAGACGACCATCGATTCTAAACCGGTCGCGCGTGGCATCGAGGTCCACCCCGCGCACATGGCACACGCGGGTGCGAGCCTTGCCATTCTCGAAGACCGTGAGTTCAAGAGCAATCCCGACATCGTCACGAAGGGCACCAAGATGAGGTCGCTACGAGACGCGGATGTGCTGGGCGCCACGCAACTGGGCGATTGCCAGCTTGCCGTTTTGGGTACCGGCTGCGCGGTCAGCTTACCCCAACGCCAAATCCTTGCCGAAAAACCCCGTGAAGTAGCCAGCCTTGCGCATCAACACGGGACACGACTTCGAAAAGATCAACGGGCTCATCTGCCCATGCTCGAAGTTGGTCCCCGTCCGGTACTCGTACAGGCCAGTCACGATATTGGCCCGGCTCGCCGTGCAGATCGGCGTCGTGTCATAATGGCGATTCAGCACCATCCCATCAGCAGCCAGTCGATCCATTTCCGGCGTCATAGCCACCGAGCGGACTTGGGATGGCGAGAACGACCAAATCGGCGTCACCGATATCTGCGCTACGCCCTAACCCAAGCTCATCGCGGCCAGTCATGCCATCGGCAAAAAAGCTCTCTGAGCGTCTCGCAGCATCGGTGCCCAGTCGGCGTAGTAAGAAACCATGCGACGCACACCGCAATCCTCATGCGTCGGCGTGCAAGGCACGTCGGATGCAGTATTATTGGTTTTTCACTGCCAAGGGCCGTAACAGCTCGAGAAGGATGCCCGTATGACACAAGATTCGAATAAAAGCCCAGAACAGAACCGGGCCACCGAGCTTCTCCAGGAAGCCCAGCGGAAAGGCGGAATCACTAAGTTTCTGACTTATGCACGTCTGTCCGGCCCTGGCTGGCTGCAGGGCGCCATCACACTCGGCGGCGGCTCGCTCGCCGGGTCACTCTATCTTGGCGTAATCGCTGGCTATGGCCTGCTTTGGCTCCAGCCTCTGGCCATGATCTGCGGCATCATCATGCTCTCCGCCATCGCCTACGTCACCCTCTCCACCGAGAAAGCCCCCTTTGGCCTGGTGAACCAGCACCTCTCGCCGGCCTTGGGCTGGGCCTGGTTAATCGCGACCGTCATGGCAAACATCGTCTGGTGCATGCCACAGTTCAATCTGGCTCGCGCCGCTGTCCAGCAAAACCTGCTGCCGTCCGTCGGAGAAGGCACCGGCTCAACTCTACTAATTTGCATCGTCTTGCTGGTCGTCGCCTTCGGAGCCAACGTGCTCTATGAGTCAGATGGCAAAGGCGTCAAGTGGTTCGACCGCATCATCAAATGCCTGGTCGCGCTCATCGTTCTGTCGTTCTTTGCTGTGGTCGGCACGCTCATCTCGGCCGACGTCCTCAATCTGGGCGAAGTACTTGGGAAGTTGATCCCCGATCCCACGCTACTCTTCAAGCCAGCCGCGAGCTACGCCGCCATCATCGCACAATCCACCCAACCAGACTGGTGGACCGCCAAAATTCTGTCCGATCAGCGTGACATCATCATCACCGCGTTTGGCACCGCAGTTGGGATCAACATGACCTGGCTGCTGCCATACTCCCTGCTAAGAAAGCGCTGGGGCCGCGTCCAACGTGGCCTCTCGATCTTCGACCTATCCGTCGGATTGTTCATTCCGTTCTTCCTGGCCACCACCTGCGTGGTCCTAGCCGCCGCGTCCCAGTTTCATGCCAAGACCGGCGACGTGCCTCCAGGCGCTGGTGACAAGACCATTGCCATGCTCGCTACTGCCCACCCCGGAGCCACCAATGCTGCCGACCAAGAACTAGCACTGATGCTGGTCAAGCGCGACAACTTCCAGCTCGCGACCAGCCTCGAGCCACTCGCCGGAAAAGTCGTCTCCCAGACCATCTTTGGACTCGGCGTACTTGGCATGGCTTTATCCACCATCATCATCCTCATGCTGATGAATGGGCTCGCCTTCCAGGAGCTTCTCGGCAAGCCAGGAGACAAAACCGCCCACTACATCGGCTGCACGGTCTCAGGTCTCGCCGGCCTGGCCGGGCCGTTCATCTGGACCGGAGCCTCCAAAGCAGCACTCGCCATCCCGACCTCCGTGATCGGCGGCTCCCTCATTCCCATCGCCTACTTTACCTTTCTCCTGATGATGAACTCCAAAAAGGTTCTTGGTGACCAGCGCCCCGAGGGCACAGCCCGCCTGATCTGGAACGTGCTGATGACCTTTGCCACGGGCATCGCCACCTTTGGCTCCGTCTGGGTCCTCTCCGGCAAGGCGCACTTCAATGATTGGAAAGGCATGATCCCTGCCGCCGGCATAGCCTTGCTGATTGTGCTCTTCGTCATCGGCACCATCGCCTTCATAAAGAGCGAGCGCGAAGCATGAGATTTGGAATCATTGGTGCGGGCGCGATCGGAGCCATACACGCAGAAGCCATCGCTGCCATGACTGGAGGCGAACTGATTGGCGTCGCCGGCCGCAGTGCGGAGAGGGCAGTCGCATTCGCCGAGAAGCACGGCATTCGCGGTTTCCAGACCGTCGCTGAGCTGCTCGCCTGTGCGGACGTGGATATCGTCACCATCGCTACTCCATCCGGCGCGCACTTCGAGCCATCCATGGCCGCGATCAAAGCGGGCAAGCACGTCCTCATCGAAAAGCCGCTCGAGATCACCATCGAGCGCATCGACACCATGATCGCAGCCGCCGCCAAGCATGGCGTCACCCTAGCCGCCATCCTTAATCGACGGTTCACCCCTGCCACCAGCGCAGCCAAAAAAGCAGCAGATGCCGGGCGTTTCGGCAAACTCACCTCAGCCTCGGTCTACGTAAAGTGGTACCGTTCCCAAGCCTATTACGACTCCGCGGCCTGGCGCGGCACTTGGGCACTCGACGGCGGCGGCGCGCTTATGAACCAATCCATTCATGGCATCGACCAGCTCCTTCATCTAGCCGGGCCAGTCGACTCGGTCCAGGCCCACACCGCCTGTATCGCCCACCAGAACATTGAAGTCGAGGACTTGGCCGTCGCCACCCTCAAGTTCAAGAGTGGCGCCCTTGGCGTCGTCGAAGGCACCACCTGCGCCTGGTCTACGCATGGCCATCCCGCACGCATCCAGTTGGGAGGCACCGAAGGCTCCGTCTTTCTTGCAGATGACACGCTCGAGGCCTGGACCTTCATGCATGAGCAGCCCGAAGACGCCGAGATTCGCGAGGCTCTGCTCACCGGCCGCGCTGCCGGAATCGGCGCCGCCGAACCCGGTGCCATCGATAGCGACCAGCACCGGCAGAACTTCGAACACGTCGTCCAAGCCATCGATGAGGGCCGCATGCCCGCCACCTCCGGGGCAGAAGCCCGCAAGGCCGTCGCCCTGATTTGCGCCATCTACGAGTCCGCCCGCAACGGCGGCAGTACCGTCACCATATCCTAACAGGCTCCTACATGGCTGAAACCACAGTCTGCGTCGCTGGAGCCTCCGGTCTCGTCGGCGCGAACATCACCGCTCGCCTGCTTGCTGGCGGCTATCAGGTCCACGGCACCATGCGCGATCCGCAAGCACAGGACAAGGCCAGCTATCTCCAAGCCTTGTCCAGTGCCGAGTGCCTCTCTCTCTACCAAGCGGAAATGGCTAAAAACGGCTCGTTCGACGAGGCGCTAGTTGGCGCAGACTGCGTCTTTGTCGCCTGCCTCATCCCGACCTACTTTGCGCCCGACGGCACACCGGCCCGCGAGCTTGACGATGCCCGCGGCTATCCTGAGATCATCATGCCCACCGTAAATGGCTGCCTAAACATTTTGCGAAGTGCCCACCGTTGCGGAGTTCGCAACGTCGTCATCTGCAGCAGCACCAGCAGCACCAATCCACTCCCTGCCCCCGAAATCAAGAACGAGCTCGATCATTGGTCCGACGCCGATCAGCAGTGCAACGCCAAGAAGTACACCTCCGCAGCCAAAACCGTGATGGAAGAAGCAGCCATGGCCTTTACCGAGGAGCATGGGATGCGGCTTTGTACCTTTCTGCCAAGCATGATCGCTGGCCCGCCGCTGCTGCCCAGCCACCTCCAGCCCGGTCTCATGAAACTGCTACGGGGCGAGCGCTGGCACGAGCGCATGCCGAACGACTCGATGTCCATGATCGACGTCCGCGACCTCGCTGCGCTCATGGTTGCGGCT
>DMTJ01000293.1 GCA_003477185.1 Lentisphaeria bacterium | reverse complement strand
GACAATGAAATCTACCTCTGTGCCGCTCGGGGTCCGCCAGAAGTTTGGTTCATGGCCGCCAGTGTAGCCGCACCACGCTCGCAAGTGCTGGAGAACCAGGCCCTCCAATGCGAGGCTCGCGATCTCTTAGGTGCTAGTGGACCTTTTGGGCGCACTGCAGGAAAAAAACCGGCATCGAAATAGTAGGACTTTGCTTGTTTAAATTAATCCGCGCTTCGCACTCTTGGAGAATACCGGAAGACGAATAGACGGCAGCATGTCTTCCAAAATCGACATGTATCCTTCCATCGTTTTTCGGCTGACCTGACACTCTCGGGCGACCTCCGAGATGTTGAGAGTCGAGCCATGTGAGAGGCTAATCGTCTCGAGAAAACGGCTGAAGTGTCCAAAGTTTCGAACCAACCCTTCAGCCATTATTTGCTTGAGCTTTCTCGCGCGTGAGCCAGTTAGCACGAATCACGTGCCGTGTTTTCAATTTCTTGGTATACGAAAGACAACAAGTCAGGGACTCGTTGAATTTCATCGATGATTATGGCCTGCCCGGTCCAATTTGCCTACAGCCAATCTTACAATAGCTCCGGCCGCGCCACAAAAAGCCGGTGAATATCCGGATCAAGGAGATCCAGCGTCAGCGCGTTGGTTCGTTTCTGTGCGAGCCAGGTTGACTTGCCGGTACCGCGAGGCCCCAGCAGGAAAAAGCTTCCGAGAAGCTCACTGAAATATCGGAATTGCAGAACAAGGGATATTTGGAATGCAAGCCGTCATATTCGGTCCAAGTATGGCGATCCAGGTAGCAGATTCGCACCTTTTTGCGAAGGTAGCCCAGGCGTGCACTCGTGCCTCCCTTGGTGTGGGGTACCTTGTCTCAGCCCGTTGCGTTGGGCCTTTAACTGCAAGCCGATAGCCCACGCTACGCGATCTGCCTGTCTATGATTTGCTCTGGCGCTTCGCGTCTTCGGCCTTGAGCGCGTCGTGAACGTCGCGCAGGGCCTGCTCTGCCTGTGGGCCAATCGGCAGGTCTTGTAAGGCAGCCGCTAACTCGCCAACTTCCTCGGGCTGGATTTGGTTCCCGGGAAACCAGTGGCTGGGGTTCCCCATCAGGTTATAGCGACCTTTCGCGTATTCGAGCATATCGAACGCCTTCCACATGTTATAGAGCCGTAGGACATGGTAGACATTCACCTGCCCGGGCGTCTCTTCGATGCTCGGTAGATCCTGCCACCAAGAGTCATGCCAGGTCTTTCCCAGGACTCGGCGCCCCTCGGCTGTCAGCGCCTTAAGGACCGGAAACACGCTTTCCCAGGCGCTGTCGACAAGCGGGAGGTAATCGAGACAGGCGTCGAAGTCAGACGGCCGGGCTGCTCCGTGGCTCAAGGTATGCACATCGGGTCGTGACAGGCAGAACAGCGCGTTCATGCCCATCGGCGTAAGCGGTTTGCACAATCTGGCGAGTTTCGGTGGCGGATCGTAGAGCCGGCCACCCTTGTCGTTGGGGCTGATAATGAAGCAGCCCATATCCTGCTCGCGTGCCGCGTCGATGGCGGGTGCGTTGGCTTGGTCGAAGTAGTACCAGTGCAGATTCACATAGTCGAACTCACCGGTGTTGATCGTACTGACGATCGAGTCGGTCGGACCATGCGTGGAGAAGCCGATAAATTTGACCATCCCTTCGTCTTGCATCTTCCTGGCCTCGGCCAGTGGCCCCCCCGGCTTGAGGGAAAAGTCTAGGATCTCCTGGTTATTGATTCCGTGAAAGCCCAGCAAATCTACATGGCTTTGGTCCAGGCGCGTCAGTGACGTCTCGACCAGCTTGCGAAACTCACCGCCATCTGGAGACGGCGGCACCTTAGTCTGTAGGATGATCTTCTCACGCGGAAGTTTGGGGAGGATACGGCCCAGTTGTGACTCGCTGCTGCCGTAGCCGTGTGCGGTTTCGATGTGATTGATACCAATCCCGAGCGCCCGCCGGACGGTCGACTCCAGTCGCTCCTGTTCCTCATCCGTGACCTCCGTCGCGGGTAGATCCTTCCAGGATTGCTGAAAGCGCATCCCCCCGCAGGACAGCACTGACATCTCCAGGTTGGTCCGGCCAAATCGTCGATAGTGCATGCGGCCTCAGCTCTGGGTCAGATATGCGTGCTTGATGCGAGCCAAATAGTCCACTTGATCGCTGGCCCATTGCTCTTCGGAGAAGATCTCGACCTCGTTGTAGCCGTCGAATCCAGCGGCTTCCACCCAGCCGCGAATCTCGGCAATATCGATGCAGCCATCGCCCATCAACGCTCGATCCGTGAGCAGGTCGCGGGTGGGGATACGCCAGTCACAGATATGAAAGCCGAACAGCCAGTCGTTGGCGCCACAACGCGCAATTTCCGCCTGTGCCTGGTCATCCCACCAGACGTGATAGACATCCACTGCCACGCCCAGCAGCGGATGCTGGAGCGCCTCACAGATGTCGTTGGCCTGCTTCATCGTGGTCACGCATGACTTATCGCCGGCATACATCGGATGCAGCGGCTCGATCGCCAACCTTACATGTGCGGACTCCGCATGCGCTAGCACACCGGCGATGCCGTCCTGCACCTGCTGGCGGGCGTCTGCCAGCGGGATGCCGGGAACCGCCCCCACCACCAGCACCACCATCTCAGCGCCCAGTGCGGCCGCCTCGTCGATAATCTGGCGATTCTCATCCAGCGCTGCCTGTCGTCCTGACTCGCTCGCCGCCGGAAAAAAGCCGCCGCGCACCAACGCGGGGACTGCCAGACCGGATGACTTCACCAGGCGCGCAGCCTCACCGATCCCGATGGGCGCAATGACGTTTCGCCAGATGCTTACTGCCGTAATCCCAGCCGTCCCGTAATTCTCCAGGCACTCAGCCAGGGACCATGGCTTATTTGTCTGCGTATGAACTGCAAGACGCGAGAAGTCAGTGATGTGTTCAGACATATTGAGCGCAAACTGGAATGGGAAATGACCGGCGTGAACGATACAGTGACCCGCTACGATTCATAAACAGGCTACCCGAGCAACATGAAACCATCTGATTCTCTCACAGGCCCACGCGCCATGACCGTTCTGGAGCCGCTGCAGGCGCGCACCCCTGCGCCGCTCGTCCCCACCCGCCCGTTTTCTCCAGGGCTTTTGCAGGGCATCTCGCCCGAGGATCTACTGGCCCAGCCCGCAGAGCGCCCGCTCTATGGCACCGCCATCCTCAGCGGTCTGCTGCTTTGGAACGATGAGCTCGACGCTTCCCACATGATCTCCCAGGGAATCCACACGCCCACCGGCAGCTATTGGCATGGCATTATGCATCGACGCGAGCCGGACTACAGCAACGGCAAGTACTGGTTCCGCAAGACCGGTGACCATCCAGCATTTCCCGAGCTGCTCCAGGCTGCCCAAGCGCAGCTGGCGGATACCGAGAGTGCCATCGCGAGGCAGATCCGATCCTGGACCAGCTGGGATCCCTTCCAGTTTGTGGATTGGTGTGAGGCCGGCGCGGAGCGGAGTCTGCTCGAGGCCATCCAAGATCTCGAGATTCGCGTCCTCCTCTGCCATTGCGCCCAACAGGCGTAGTTGGCTCACAGGAGGAAAAAAGATCGAGTCGATCCTTCATGCCCCCGCCACCCGCATAAAAAAGGCGGCCCGAGCTTTCGCTCGGACCGCCCGGGGGAGGAAAGCAATAGTAAGTACCATCTGTTTGCCTTCCCTTCGACACGCCACTGCAGAAAAAGTTCCCGGCGTCGCGAACTCCGCAACGATCCAGCGTCAGGGTGGACCAATCGGACGCCATAACTATAGTCCCGCCATGGATGCCCACTTAACTCCCAAGCACGCAGTCACGATTCTGCTGCCAACCAAGCGCGAAGCAGCAAACCTCCGGTGGCTGTGCGGCGCGCTTCATGAAGAATTGGATCCGCATGTGCGGGAACTTGAGATTCTAGTCGTCGACACCCCGACAGGTGACGGTTCAGAAGAGCTGTGTGCGGAGCTTGGCGCCCGCTATGTTGGCGATCCGACCCTGGGATTTGCCGATGCGTTGCGGCGTGGGTTCCAGGAAGCCACGCACGATATTATCGTGACCATGGACGCTGATGGCTCGCATCATCCGCTATATATTCGCTGGATGCTGTATGAGATCGACGATGTCGACCTCGTCATCTGTTCGCGCTACGTCGGCCGTGGCGGCCAGGAAGCCACCGCCTTTCGCTATGTCACCAGCCTGATTTTGAATCAATGGGTCGGCACCGTCTGTTCCATGCCAATCCGCGATTTGTCGGGTGGCTTCAAAATGTACCGTCGGTCCGTTCTGGAGACGATTAATCTGGACAGCACCGGATTCGAGATCCAATGCGAGATTGCGATCAATACCTATGGCAACGGCTTCCGCCTGCGCGAAATTCCGTTTTGCTATCATCCTCGTCTCGAAGGCCGCAGCAAAGCCGCTGTGGTCAAATACGGACTCGCCTTTCTGTTCGGCAGCATGCGCCTGCGGCGCTATCGCAATTCCCGCGAGTTCTGCGATTACGATGAACGGGCCTACAAGAGCCGTATCCCGATGCAGCAATGGTGGCAGCGCACTCGGTATCGCAAGATGATCGAACGCATGATCCCCGAGGGCGTGACCATCGATGTGGGCTGTGGCAGTGGCCGTATCATGCTGGGCTGGCCCAAGGTCATCGGCATCGATGTCAATAAATCCGTGCTCCGCTACCTGCGCCAGGACGAGCGTCGCGCCATCGAGGCCGATGGTTCCAAGCTGCCCGTGCTCAGCGAGTCCGTGGATCGTCTCTACTGCGCAGAGGTGGTCGAACATCTGCAGGATCCCGGGCCCATGCTCGACGAACTGGTTCGGGTGATGAAACCCGGAGCCCAGCTGATGATCACCACGCCAAACTATGGCTCGATCATCTGGCCGTCTCTCGAATGGCTTTACGAGTTACTGCTGCCGCCTGCCACCGGGCATAAGCACCACACGCGGTACAAAGCCGCCACCTTGGTCGAGGCCCTCAGCAGCCGCGGCCTCACGCTGCTGCACAAGACCACCATGCTCAACGCGATCTTGATCATGCATTTCGAGAAGCCTGGCAGGAGTGATTCTAGCGATGGATGATGTCGTCAAGGTTGTGATTCTGGCCATCGTCCAGGGAATCGCAGAATTTTTGCCCATCAGTTCATCCGGTCATCTGGCTGTGCTGAGCAAGCTGTTTGGCTTCCAAGACGATGAGAATGTGCTGATGTCCATCGCACTGCATGCGGGCACCTTACTGTCGATTATCCTTTACTATCACAAAGACCTGCTGTCGATGCTTCAGCCCAAGAACTTCAAGCTGGCGCTGCTGATTGGCCTGGGCACGATCCCCGCCGTGATCGTCGGGCTGGGCCTGAAGGATATGATGGATCAGTTTGTCAATACGCCGCTCTTTATCGCTGGCTTCTTCTGTTGCACGGCCGCCATCCTGTTCTTTTTGCATAATCGGGAGCCGATTGGCAAGCCGCTAAAAGAGATCGGGCCGCGCGATGCGTTGGCGATCGGCGTGCTGCAGGCGATCGCCATTCTGCCAGGTATCTCGCGCAGCGGCTCCACCATCGCCATTGCCACTCGTCTGGGCTATGACCACGAGGACGCTGCACGTTTTTCCTTTCTTCTCGGCATTCCTGCGATTGGTGGTGCGGTCGTGTTGTATCTCAAGGACATTCTGGAGATGGGTGCTAATGAGTCAGGCGGCAGTGTGACGCTTCCGCTTTTGTTTCTCGGCTTTGTCGTCTCGTTTGTCACTGGCTACGGTGCGCTGCTGTGCCTGATCAAGATCCTGCGCAAGGGCAAGCTCCACCACTTCGCGATCTACCTGGTCTGCATTGCCATTATTCTGGCTGGCTTTACGTTTTTCGGGTCCTGAACCGGGGCTGGGAAGGAAGTTTGAAGGGGGGAAGTGTGAAGTGTGACGGGGGGGAGGATGCCACTCCGCTGCGCTACGAGGCTCACCACAAACCTACGACCGATGGCGGATCGCGAGAGAATCAAAGTCTTTGCTCCAGTGTCTCTGTGGTTTGTTCTTGTCCGTTCCCTGCTCTCTTTTTCTTCGGCCGATCAGTCTAGCTCGAGGGCGCGAGGACGCCACGGTGCAAGGCCGTAGCTTGTTTGTTCTGTGCTGCGAACGGACTTCCCTTTGATGAAACTCTCCCAACCTTTTCCCTGCCTGCTGCTCGTGGAGCGGGAGCTTGTCCACGACTCACTGTCGCGCTGGTCGCTCATCATTTGGGCTGCGGCGCCGCTGGCATTTCTGTAGGCAGTGCTGAGGATGCGCCTTGTGTCTGCTGGCGCACCCGGCTTGGTTTTGTTCGAGCGCTTGATGTGGGCAAATGGTCTGCTGTTGCCGTTTTACACGACCTTGGCCTCGAGCGGGCCCGATCCCGTGGCAAACTGGGCTGCCGATCCACTTGGTGCTTCGCTGCCGGAGCGTGCCGCTACTGCGGACGGCTTCTCGCTTACTTTCGACACTGGCACAGACATCCTCAGCTTCCCACAGGATGGCAGCGGAAAATCTGAGATCATGCTCAATCGCGACGGTGCCGCCTTCACGGCCAAGCGCTTGCGGACCACGATCCGCTTCCGCTAGTAGTCCAGCATTATCTTGTTGGATATTCCTGAGGGTCAGCCTGGCATCAGCCGGAACGTGGGTGGCGCATCGCCGGTAAGCCAGTAGTAGATGGCACCAATCAGCACGGTGATGATGCCAGCCAAGGCTTCGCCGGCAACAAGGCCTAGTGCGAGGGGTTTGAGCTTCTGATAGATCGTCGCTCCGCCGTAGTGTGTCACCGCAGCTTTCAGCAGACAGCCGATGAGAAAGCTGGTCGCTAGCATTCGCGATTGAAAGGTGTCCAACATCAGGAAAATAAGCGGATGGATTGGCCAACGAGCAAAGCGGTGGCGGAGGAAGGAGAAGAGCAACACAAGCAAGAAGGTGGCTGCAAAGGCTGCGACGTAGGGCTTTAGTGGCGATGCCATGCTTAAGCGCGAGAGGCCTGAGGCATTCTGCGAATCGGCAAGAACGCCTTGTGCGTCCATGGTGTTGCTGATTTGGCTGTTAACCCGATAGGGAAATTTTGGGACGCCATCTGTGGTCCAGCCGTCGCCAACCACAACCGCGCCGTGCTGGTATTGCCAACAGAGCACGATGGGAACAGTCACCACGAAACACAGCACCAGCGC
This sequence comes from Lentisphaeria bacterium, assembly GCA_003477185.1. Classification (GTDB taxonomy): domain Bacteria; phylum Verrucomicrobiota; class Lentisphaeria; order JABSQK01; family UBA12247; genus UBA12247. The sequence continues at coordinate 4,532 of DMTJ01000293.1, read as the reverse complement.
GACCATCCCCCAACGCAAGGTCTTGCTGGCCGGGGCGCCGACGCGCTCAGTCAGGCAGGTGGCCGTGGCCGCAAAAGGCATCATTGCTTCTCGTGGATCGATCAGGAGCAAGCCGGAGATCATTGAAAGGACCAGCAATTGGTCTACGCCAACCGCCTTGGCGCCGATAAATCCCCAGATCATAGCACATGGGTAGAAGTGGGGATGGATAAAGAAGGCCCCAGCCTCGGCCACGAGCCGCGACACCACGGTGAAAATCATGATCACAATCAGGGAATATGCGAGCGCCCATTGCCATTCCACGCCCACGAAGGAAAGCTGGACAACGAACAGCACAAAGGCGCCCATCGCGACGCGCGCCCACCATACGGACGACGCTTCGATCTGGTCCGGTGCCCGCAGGCCAAAGGTACGCCGCAGCACCGAGAAGTAGTACCGTCTCCCCGCGTAGAGTAGGACCAGAAACATGGCGGAAAAAGAGCCGGAATAGAAGCCTGAGCGTATCGTCGCGTCGAGATGGCCGCTCGTCATGGCCACCCCATAGCCTGCGAGGAGGCCGGTTGCCAGCGCCCCTAGCCATGGTGCCAGGCCCAGCGCTAGACCCACGTCGGTGGCTAGGAAGAAGGCGAAGCCAACGGCGGTAAAGTAGATCTGCGGGTCTGCATAGCCCCAGACGCCGCCCGTAGCCAAGGCTGGAAACAGATTGGCCACCGGGATAAAGTCGAACTTTAGGTGCATGGGAATGACTACTTCTGGCCACCAGCTGTGGGCATAGTTGTTCATGTGAATGGCGAACACCGATAACGTTCCCAGCCAGAATCGCCGATCGTGGAAGATGGCTGGCACGCTCTTGCCCTCTGCCGGAAGCAACATGCGCGCAAACTCGACCGTCGGATATGGCAGGCATTCGAAGTCAGCCCATCTGCGGTGCAGGACGAATGCCAGCCCGGCAACAAGGATGGATAAGGTCAATATCAGCGGAACCCAGAACAGCAGGCTGCGGCGCCAGGCGCCCCACGGTAGGTCTCGCACAGAGACGCTATCTTTGCCGGTACCAAGGCCATTGGCGAAGCCGTCCAGTGCATCGGGGTAAGCGGCAACGTCGGCAAGCATCCGGTCCGGTGCCCGATCCACGGCTCCCAGCCGAAGCGGATGCAGGGCTGTGGGCATCTGTGCGTCCAGAATGACACGATTCACCTGCTGGCGCTCCCGATCGCTCAACGACTCCACCGGTCGCGCGCGCAGCTCCACGACGTGACGCGGCAGGCGCAGGTCCTCCGGTGGGTCCAGTCGTGGCCCGTCTATCACGGCATTGATCGCAGCCAGTGTTGCTGTTCCGGTCGCTGATGATGCGAGCATCTCGGGATCCGCAGCCGTTAGCTGTTGGCGCAGCCCAGAGTTAATCTCAATCGGGGAATTTTCTCCGGACAGGTTCTCGGCGACCCTGGCCCAGTCGCGAATATCGGCGAGGGTGGTGCGGGCATCAGGCGTACCCCAGCCCGCTTCGACACGGTCAAAGCGATGCGGGAGCATCTGATAGTTGGTGAAAAAGTGCATCAGCCCACGGCCTGGCAGGCAACACACGCACAGGACAATCGCCACGGCCACCGCCAGTTCCTTTCCTGCCAGCGGCCGAAACCGCAGGGCCTTCAGCGCCGGGTTTACGATCAGGACAAATAGTAGTAGCGAGCCGAACACGGCGATCGGGATGTAGTTCCCGATGAGGTACGTCCCTTTCATGACCATGTCATTCATGAACGTAATCGGTCCCAATGCCATGGCACATACTAGGCCGAGAATAATACTGCGTTTGGTCATCGGAGATCTGTTTTAGTGGTAACTGATAAGGCCGGTTAATTTAGCGCATTCTCTTCCCTACGCTATTCGGAGATTTTACCAGGATGGTAGGGCTTACATTTGGGCGGCGTCTCGAGCTATTGGAATCTCACCCATTGGGCTTGGCTCGATCAGTTAGTAGTACGTGGACAAGCTCCCGTCGTGGAAAAGACGACGAATTTTCAGTCAATTTTTGGTCTGGCTTCGCATAGCTGTAACCATGGCTACCGGGTGCGGAACCTGGGGCCGCACGGGGTCCAAAAGGCGTATTCGTAGCCGGCGCGAGTTCATCTACGGGCTGTTAGGCTGGTAGACGTTATTAAAGCACCGGTGCCAACAGGGAATTAGGAAATAGACCCAAAGTGAGCCTTACCGGGTTGGTTCACGAGTTCTCGGCAAGCAAGACCTTGAATACGACTGCCTTCAGCGTACGTTCGAGGCGCATCGCAAAAAGACGATTGCTGGCTCCCTTTGCCTCAACGAATCAGGACAGAATGATCTCATGGAAATCAACGTTAATTTTTTGGAGAACCTCAGGCTTGAAGCCAAGTTTGATGATTTCACTGTTGTCACGGATCAACCGATTCGCTACAAGGGTGATGGCTCTGCCCCAGGTCCCTTTGACTACTTCTTGGCATCATCCGTCCTCTGTGCGGCATATTTCGTAAGGGTCTATTGCTTGGCTCGGGATATTCCGACAGAGGATATCAGGCTGTCTCAGAATAATATCATCGACCCGGAAAACAGATACAAACAGACATTCTTAATTCAGGTAGAGCTGCCAGATGACCTTTCGGACAAACACCGCGAAGGCATTCTTCGGTCTATCGATCGCTGCACCGTAAAAAAGGTCGTGCAGCAAACCCCTGAATTTAAGATCGAGACCGTATCGAGCCTGGGGAAAGACATTGGCTTGGCTTACGAAAGCGACTCTGGCCCTGATGCGAGCACGGTGGTGCTCGGGAAAGATCTTCCTCTCGAAGACACAATCGCCAACATGACAGAGCTGCTGGCCGCTATCGGCATCAAGATCGAGATTTCCTCTTGGCGAAACATCGTGCCGAATGTCTGGTCGGTTCATATTCGGGATGCCGCTTCGCCGATGTGCTTTACCAATGGCAAAGGATCCACTCGGGATAGCGCCATTTGTTCGGCGCTGGGCGAGTACCTCGAGCGAACCAGCTGCAACTACTTCTACAACGATCATTACTTGGGCGAAGACCTAGCGACCCGTAGCTTTGTGCATTACCCCAATGAGAAGTGGTTCAAGGCCGGGCCCGATGACAGCCTGCCAGCTGGCCTATTGGATGAGACCTGTCTGGCACTCTATGATCCTGACAACGAGCTTAAGGCCTCCAATCTGATCGATACCAATTCGGGACAGGTCGAGCGGGGGATATGCGCGCTGCCCTTCGAACGGCACTCAGACCAGGAAACGGTATACTTCCCGACGAATCTGATCGGCAATCTCTTTGTCAGCAATGGGATGAGTGCGGGGAATACTCTTGATGAAGCGAAGGTGCAATGCCTCTCGGAGATCATTGAACGAGCCGTGAAGAAGCAAATCATCGAAGGCGAGCTGAGTCTGCCCGACGTGCCCGCAGACGTGATCGAGCGGTATCCCACGATTGTCGCAGGAATCGACGAGCTGGAGGCCAAGGGATTTCCGATCTTGGTCAAGGATGCTTCTCTGGGGGGGCAGTTTCCGGTGATGTGCGTGACCTTGATGAATCCCAAGACTGGCGGCGTGTTCGCCTCCTTTGGGGCGCATCCCAAGTTTGAGGTAGCGCTAGAGCGGAGCCTGACAGAGTTGCTGCAGGGGCGCAGTTTTGAGGGGTTAAACGACATGCGGCCTCCCACCTTCAACAGCCTGGCTGTGACTGAGCCAAATAATTCCGTTGAGCACTTCATTGACTCCACGGGTCTCGTCTCGTGGAAGTTCTTCAGCGCCAAGAATGACTATGATTTCTGCGAGTGGGACTTTCCAGGCAGTACCGAAGAAGAAAGCACCTACCTCATAGGCCTTATCACTGGCTTGGGCAGGGAAGTGTATGTCTCGATCCACGAGGACCTAGGCGCCAAGGCTTGCCGGATCCTAGTTCCCGGCTATTCGGAGATCTATCCGATCGAAGACCTCATCTGGGACAATACCAACCGAGCCCTCGAGTTCCGAGAGGATATTCTCAACCTGCACGTGCTGAGTGATCAAGCGCTAACCGATCTAGTCGAAGCGCTGGAAGAAAGCCAGCTTGATAACTACACGCTCATCTCGACGCTCATCGGCATTGAATTCGATGAGAACACCGTCTGGGGTAAACTCGACGTTGGAGAATTGAAGCTTCTTAGCTATTTAGCGCTGAAGCAATTTGAAAACGCGAACGAGCTGGTCTTCGATTTCGTCAACTTCAACGATAATACAGTCGCACGGAGATTGTTTTATCAAGCCCTTAATGCCGCGCTTGACATCACCATCGACAAGGAATTAGAGATTGCGGATTACCTGGCCACAATGACGAGAATGTTCGGTGCCGAGACCATGGACAGCGTCGTCGGCTCGATCTCCGGTGAGGTCAGATTCTACGGCTTGACCAAGACAAGCGTGAAGCTTGAGGGCCTTGACAAGCACCTGAGACTGATCGAGAGCTACAAGAAGCTCCACAAGGCCAGAGAAGAGAGAGCCGGCCAGGCTTGCTAGC